>JAZSLH010000151.1:0-3013 GCA_045535275.1 Acutalibacteraceae bacterium | reverse complement strand
CTACGGGTAGCAACCGTATCAAATTCTTCCTCAAGCCAGGTGTAAGAATATTCGGGGAAAACCTGACAACCACGCGGAGCCTTGCTGTTACTGCCGACAATAAGTTCCAAAGGACGAATAGTGATAGGCAGATTTTCAAGGATATGAGCGAAAGCCTTGGCTCTTCTTATAATAATAGGAAGCCCCTCGGTCTTTTTATAAGACTCGGTAAGAAGAACGGCACGGTCTGCCTCGATTTCGGGCATCTTTGCAAAAAGGTGCTCAATAAGGGCAGGTATGCGGGGCGATTTATCTATTTTTTCGGTATATACAGTTTTCATTACTGTGCCTCCCGTTAAAAATTCAAAAAGGATAAAAAGATATTTTTCTAACCTAATATTATCAAAAAACAACCGCCTTGTCAAGACAAAAACCAAAAAAATAAAGAAAAAATAACAAAAACCCACAAAAATTTATACCGAAAAGCCGTATTTTAGGCTTTTTGGCTTAAAAATGGGTGGATTTTTGCAACTAAAAACCAAAAATTTAAAGAAAAAACCAAATTTATTAACAAAAAAGGCTTTGTGATGTGGAAATCACAGAGCCTTAAATAACAAACAATTTTACGCCTTAAATTTCATTGCTTTTTGGAATTTTTTGTCCCTTGCTAAAACGGCAATCTCGTTATTTACCGCGGTTATAAGGTGGGGGCAGTCCTCCATACGCTCGGTAGCCGTTTTAAAGCGGTCGGCGTCTTTGCCGATTGCTGCCGCAAGAACGGCAACCGTAAGGGTTGAAACCGCCTTATCTCCGCTAACGAAAACCTCGCAAAACAGGTCGATTAGTTTCTTAACATTTTTCTTTGCCTTGCTGTCGAGGGTTTTTCTGATTGCGGGGACAAAATAGGTGGTGTAAAAATCAAGATAAAGGAATTTACCCTTAAGGGCGGTTTCCTCTTTATAGGTTTCTTTAAGCTCGGGATAGGTCGCAAGAAGTTTTGCGGTTAAAACGGCAACCGTAACAGCACCCGCCGAGTTTGAAGCCGAGGGGAGTTCGGTTTCGCCCCTGGTTTTGCGGACGGTCTTTACGCCAAGAGCCTTGCGGGCAGAGTCGGTAAAGTCAATCCCAACGCAGACAGCGTCGTTTTTAGTGTGGCTTTCATCAAAAAGATAGGAAGAAGCAACCGAAAACTCGCCAACATTTCCGTCTGAAATATCGGCAACAAAAAGGTAATAAAGTTTTTTTGCCTCGTCGTATTCAATTTTTATAGCCTTTGTTTCGCTTAAAAAGATGCCCTTTTCTGCCTTAAAGCCGTTCTCGTCAAAGAAACTCTGCATCTCGGCAATAATCACATCATAGAATTTGTTTTCCAAGATATTCACATCCAAAAAATATTTTACTAATTATATCACATTTATTTTCTTTTGTCACTACAAATTTATTCGGGGACTTTTCCGTTTTTCTTAAGGAGTCTTGCAAGATAAACAATAGGGGTGTCGAGCAAAGAGGTAACAACATAGACTGCGTACCCAAAACCGATAATTGAAACAAGGGTTTTTGCCTCATAGACGCCGAAAAAGGCAATAAGGTTGAAAAGCAGGGTGTTAACAAGTTGAGAAACAAGGGTTGAGCCGTTGTTTCTAAGCCACAAAAAGCGGTTCTTATCGTTAAAACGCTTTTTTGTAAATTCCCACCACTTGTGGTAAAGAAAAACATCAAGTTTCTGTGAAACGACAAACCCGATAAAACTTGCAAGTAAAAGACGGGGAGTAACCGAGAAAACCGAGTGAATAGAGGGGGAAACCCAGTCGTTTTCGGACGGGGTGTATAAAAGCCAAGTTTGTGAAATAACAACCATAATAACAGCGGTAAAAATGCCGAGACCGACCGCCTTGTTTGCCTCTTTTTTTCCCTCGTTCTCGCTTAAAATATCGGTTATTAAAAAGGTTGAGGCAAAAAGGACATTACCAAGGGTCTGCTCAAAACCGAAAGCGTTAACTAATATTAAAACCTCAATGTTAGCAAGAACGGTTGCAATAACCGTAAAGGCGAAAAGCCCCGCCTTGCCGAAAAAACGGTAGGCAAAAAGGGTTGAGCCGTATATTACAAAAAGGGATAAAATAATAATAATTTCGTTCATGTTTTCTCCTTTTGGGAAACAAAAAAGCGCCCTACGGCGCAAAAGACGGCAAAAGCCGTTTCCCGTAGTTTTGTTTTAAGACAGGAGGGTTTCGAACTGTCAATATTGATTTTCTAAATTTTATCACAGTCTGCAAAAAAAGTCAATAAACCTATAAAATTTAACAATTCTATTGCAAAGGGGAAAAAACTATGTTAAAATCAAGGAGAATATAAACCTTTTAAGGAGAAAATTATGGCTAATGTAACTGGTTATTTCGGAGAAAACGTTTTTAGCGAGGGCGTAATGAAAGCCCGTCTTCCGAAGGAAACCTTTAAACTGGTACAAAAAGCGATACATAATAATAAGCGTTTAGACAGTGAAACCGCCTCTATCGTTGCCGACGCAATGAAGGATTGGGCAATCGAAAAAGGTGCAACCCACTATACCCACTGGTTCCAGCCGATGACCGGAATTACCGCCGAAAAGCACGACAGTTTTATCTGTCCTACCGGCGACGGAAAGGTAATAATGGAGTTTTCGGGCAAAGAACTTATCCAGGGCGAAGCCCACGCTTCCTCTTTCCCCTCGGGCGGTCTTCGTGCCACCTTTGAGGCAAGAGGCTATACTGCCTGGGACCCCACCTCCTTTGCCTTTATCAAAAATAATGTTCTTTGTATTCCGACCGCCTTTTGCTCCTATACCGGCGAGGCTCTCGATAAAAAGACCCCCTTGCTTCGCAGTATGGAAGCCTTTAACAAACAGGCTCTTCGTGTTTTAAAACTTTTCGGAAACGAAGAGGTTACCGCCGTTAAAACAACCGTCGGTCCCGAACAGGAATATTTCCTTATTGATAAGGAGTATTATTTAAGCCGAAAGGACCTAATTTATACGGGCAGAACCCTTTTCGGTGCA
>JAZSLH010000108.1:0-1770 GCA_045535275.1 Acutalibacteraceae bacterium | reverse complement strand
TTAGGCGAAGAAACAATTATCAGAACAAGCGATATTGTCGGCATTTTTGATATGGACAATACAACCGTTATGAAATCGTCAAGAAACTTTTTAAACAAAGCCGAAAAGGAAAAAAGGGCGGTTACGGTGTCTTTTGAACTGCCGAAATCTTTTGTTGTCCTTAAAAAGAAGCAAGACAAAAAGCCAACCGTTTATATAACCCAACTTTCAAGCACAACGCTTGAAAACAGGTCTAAAACATTTTTAGGTTATAAATAATTTTTAAATACAAATTTTTTCAAGGAGAAAAAAATGGATAACAACACAAATATCCCCGTAATATCAGGCAATTATGACGAAAATTCCATACAGGTGCTTGAAGGGCTTGAGGCGGTAAGAAAACGTCCCGGAATGTATATCGGCTCAACAGGAGAAAGAGGTCTTCACCACCTTGTTTATGAAATCGTCGACAACTCTATCGACGAGGCTCTCGCGGGCTTTTGCGACAAAATAGTTGTTGAACTTCTTGACGGGGGTCTTGTCCGCGTAATAGATAACGGACGAGGAATTCCAACGGGAATAAATCCGCAAAAGGGAATACCTACCGTAACGGTTGTCTTTACAATTCTTCACGCAGGCGGAAAGTTCGGCGGAAACGGATATAAGGTTTCGGGCGGACTTCACGGCGTTGGTGCCTCGGTTGTTAACGCTCTGTCAAGTTGGCTTGAGGTTGAGGTTAAGGACGGCAAGAATATTTATAAACAAAGATATGAAAAGGGAAATATTGTAACCGATTTAGAGGTTATTGGTACTACCGACGAAACGGGAACTATTGTTACCTTTAAGCCCGACCCCACTATCTTTACCGATACTACCGTTTACGACTATGAAACCCTTAAAAAACGCCTTCGTGAACAGGCTTTCCTTAACGCAGGCATAAGAATTGAACTTAAAGACAGCAGAACCGATGTTTTTGAGCCTCAAACCGAAGAATTTTTCTACGAGGGCGGTATTCGTTCTTATGTTGAATTTTTGCTTGAGGGAATAAAGAAAGACCGTCTTCACGACGATGTTATCTATTTAAACACCGCAACCGAAGACCAGACGGCAGAAATTGCACTTCTTTGGTCTACCGCTTATGACAGCAAGATAATGTCCTTTGCCAACACCCTTTATACCGTTGACGGCGGTACCCACGAGCAAGGTTTCAGACAGGCCCTTGCAAATACCGTCAATAAATACGCTTTCGATTTTAAACACCTTAAGGAAGGCAATGCCCGACTCAAAGGCGAAGACATTATGGAGGGTCTTGTTGCCGTTGTTTCGGTTAAACTTAGTGACGCCCAGTTTGAAAGCCAGACAAAAGCAAAACTCGGTAATACCTCAATAGGTAAACTTGTCCGTGACCTTGTAAACGATAAACTTTACCGCTTCCTTGAGGAGCATCCCGCTGATGCAAAGATAATTATTGAAAAATCTATTGCTTCTTCAAACGCCCGTGAAGCCGCCCAAAAGGCAAGAGAGGCTTCCCGTAACAAGCCGGGAAGCGGCGGAAAAACCCGTATGCCCGAAAAGTTAAAGGACTGCATCTCGGACGACCCGACAAAAACCGAAATCTATATTGTTGAGGGTGACGCGGCAGGAGGTGCTGCAGTAGAGGGCAGAAACTCAACCTATCAGGCAATTTTGCCTCTTTGGGGTAAAATGCTCAACGTTGAAAAAGCAAGAGAAGACAAGGTTTACGGCAATGATAAGTCGGATCGTAGCCATGTCGTTCTGTGAGCCAAGGAG
>JAZSLH010000040.1:0-2826 GCA_045535275.1 Acutalibacteraceae bacterium | reverse complement strand
TTAAGCCACCTTAATTTTTAAATTCTATTTATCGGCAACGATAACGGTAAAACTTGCAGAAATATCGGTAAAGAGTTTAACGGTTGCGGTATATTCACCAAAATTTTTAATATCAGCAACGGAAAGTTTTTTCTTGTCAATAGAAATTCCAAGTATTTTGTTGAGTTCGGCAGTTATTTCCTTTGAGGTTATTGAGCCGAACAGTTTGCCGTTTGCTCCCGCTTTCGCGATAAGTTTAACCTTTGTTCCCTCGATTTTTTGAGCAAGAGCCTTTGCGGCCGCTTTGTCCTCTTCAAAGTGGAACTTAGCGGCGTCTGCCTTGCTTTTAAGTTCGCTCATAGCGGCGGCGTTTGCCTCTTTAGCAAGGTTTTTCGGGAAAAGAAAATTTCTTGCATATCCGTCGGATACATTTACAAGGGCGCCTTTTTTGCCCTGACCCTTAACATCTTCGAGTAA
The DNA here is from genome assembly GCA_045535275.1 of Acutalibacteraceae bacterium. GTDB lineage: Bacteria > Bacillota > Clostridia > Oscillospirales > Acutalibacteraceae > SFWF01. The sequence continues at coordinate 2,370 of JAZSLH010000040.1, read as the reverse complement.
AATTACTTTCATTTATATCACCTTTCAACTGCAGAAATTTATTTCTGCCTTATATATTCCTGTATTGCGGCGGTCAGTTGTTTTTGTGCAAGAGCAAAATCAAGGGTGGGCAGTTGACAAGCCGCTACCGTTTTATGCCCTCCGCCGCCGAGTTTTGCCATTATTTTCTGTACGTCGACATCACCAAAAGAACGGGCGGATATATTCACCTTATCTTCAGACGGACACATTACAAAAGAGGCAAACACTCCGTTTATTGTAAGAAGTTCATCTGCCGCCTGAGCGGTAGCAATTCTTGTATATTTATCTTCGCTTTCGGTTTTAGCGATTGCAAAATTTTCAAAAAGTTCTACTTCGGAAATTATTTCGTATTTACGTTTGCAAACATCTACAGACTCGGAAAACATCTTCTTGATTAGAACAGGGTCTGCGCGGTTTTGACGCAGAAAAGCCGCCGCCTTAAAGGTTAGAGCGCCCGTATTCATAACAAAATTTTTAGTGTCGAGCATTATTCCCGAAAGCAGCGCAGTTGCCGCTACGGTACTTGGTTTTTCTAATCCTAAAAGTTTTATGATACAGGTAACAATTTCACACGCAGAAGAACAAGAACTCTTCATATACTTAGCAACAGTACGGTCGACAAAATCGTCCGCTTTGCGATGATGGTCAATAATTATTACCTTTTCTACCCTATCGTAGAGTTCCACAAAATCCATTATTACAGGACGGTGAGTATCTACAACAATTAAGAGCGAATTTTCGTCAACGGTGTGGGCTATTTCCGAGTAATCAAAAATTTGACACTCTCGGTCGCTGAAGCGGAGAAAATCAATAAGAGGCCTGGCAAGAGTGTTTTGCTTGTTAACCACCATTTTAACATTGTAGGTGTCACGCAAAGCGTAGTAAAGACCGAAAGCCGAGCCGACAGAGTCAAGGTCGGAAAACTTGTGACCCATTATATAGACGGTTGACGCCGATTTAAGTTCTTTTTTAAGTTTTTTAGTGAAACGCACAAGTCTGTGGTCTGCCATATTTCGACCCGAAAAGAAATTAAAGAAGACAACCGCCCACACTATTAGAGCAAGGGAGAAAAGAGCCGATATTAAGGTTGCGAAAAAGCCGTACTGCGACACAAAAACACAAAGCAATACGCTTATTAAAAACATTATGCCGACAAGTAGGATTTTATAGGTGAATTTTTTCAACTCCTCACCCCCCTTTTTCAGTTTAAATTTCCATAATAATGGGAAGTACCATCGGGCTTCTGTGGGTTACCCCATAAATATGCTTTGAAATTCCGTCGCGAAGTTTTAGTTTTATAGAATTCCAATCACGTATATTGTGAATATAACAATACTCTAAAATATCTTCGGCAACAAGAGTAGCGTCTTTAATAAGTTGTTCAGATTCCTTGACATAAACAAAGCCTCTTGTTACAATTTCAGGACCTGCGACAACCTCGTTTGTGACAGAATCTATCGTTACGGTAACGATTACGATTCCGCCGTCGGCAAGCATTTTACGGTCACGAAGGACTACTCCCCCGACATCGCCTACTCCGAGTCCGTCAACGAGCACTCTGCCGGCCGTAACGGTTTCAGTAATTTTAACTTCCTTTTTCGAAAGAGAAATAACATCACCAATATTGGCGATAAGTGTATTTTCTTTTTCAACACCCATTGTCTGAGCCAGAAGAGCGTGTTTATAAAGGTGCTTCTGTTCCCCGTGAAGAGGAATATAATATTTGGGTTTTACAAGGGACATCAGAAGTTTTAGTTCTTCCTGACAGGCGTGACCCGAAACGTGAACATCGTACATTTTTTCATAAACCACATTTGCTCCGCGTTTCATAAGTTCGTTGACAACCTTGCTTACGAGTTTCTCGTTTCCGGGAATCGGGGTTGCCGAGATGATTATCATATCGTCAGGAATTATTTCAACATGACGGTGGTCGGAAAAAGCCATTCTATGAAGAGCGGACAGAGGCTCTCCCTGGCTTCCCGTTGTAATTATTACAAGTTGCTCAGGCTTGTATCTTTTTATAAGTTCAATATCAACAAGCACGTTGTCGGGTACACTAAGATAACCGAGTTTTTCGGCAACCGAAACAACGTTAAGCATACTTCTTCCCGAAACGGCAACCTTTCTGCCAAAAGATACGGCTGCATCTATTATCTGCTGAATTCGGTGAATGTTTGAAGAGAAGGTTGCAACAATTATTCGGTTGTTCCCCGCTTTTTTAAACAGATTTTGAAAAGATTCTCCTACTACCCTTTCGCTCATTGTGTAACCGGGACGCTCGGCGTTCGTAGAATCTGCAAGCATTGCAAGAACACCTTTTTTACCAAGTTCGCCGAAACGGGCAAGGTC
>JAZSLH010000174.1:0-16144 GCA_045535275.1 Acutalibacteraceae bacterium | reverse complement strand
CTCACAGAACGACATGGCTACGATCCGACTTCACTCTCCTCCAGAGAGATTCAGCACAAATTTATGTGTATTGGACGTATGCACCACTGTGCCATTGAAAACAAAATCAATACAACGGGTGTTCATAAAAGCCAACATATGATTCTGATGTATCTATATCGTAAAAACGGCGAGGTTTCACAAAAGGATATCGCAGAGCACTTTGAGATAAGTCCTGCTGCAGTTACAGTCAGCCTTAAAAAACTTGAGGCAGGCGGTTATATTGAGCGTAACTGTTCAGAAAATGATAACCGCTATAACGAGATTCGAATTACGGACAAAGGTAAAGAAGTTGTTGAATATTCAAGAAAAGTTTTTGAATTTATTGACGAGAAAACCTTTGAAGGAATTTCGTCAGAAGAAAGAGAAACTCTTGTCGCTTTGCTTGATAAGATAATTTTTAACCTTAAGCAGTTCTCGGGAAAGGAAGATTAAATTGAAGCGTTGGTTTAAATATATAAAGCCTTACCTCCCCTATTTTATACTCGGTCCTCTTTGTATGATTATTGAGGTTATAGGCGAGGTTCTTATGCCTAAATTCCTTGCTATTGTTATTAACGGGGCAGAAGGCGGAACTCTAACGGTAGGCTCAAGCATCGGCACTGCAGGACTTATGATTCTCACCGCCGTTATTATGATGGTAGGCGGAGTTGGCGGTGCTTACTTTGGAGCAAAGGCTTCGGTTAATTTCGCGGCCGACCTTCGTGACGATGTATACAGAAAGGTTCAAAAGTTCTCTTTTGCAAATATTGATAAGTTTTCAACCGGTTCTCTTGTTACAAGGCTTACCAACGATGTAACACAACTTCAAAACTTTGTTAATATGCTTCTGAGAATGTGTTTACGTTCTCCGGGTATGCTTATCGGTGCGATTATTATGGCAGTAACGATGCGTCCCGACCTTTCTGTTGTTCTCCTTGTAACTATTCCTTTGATGCTTATAACTATTCTGCTTATTATTTCAAAAGGCTTTCCCCTTTTTGCAAAAATGCAGGTAAAGATTGACGCTGTCAACAATACCGTTCAGGAAAATATTACGAATGTACGTGTTGTAAAATCATTTGTCAGAGAAAAACACGAAACCAAGAAGTTTTTTGATGTAAACTGCAACCTTAAGAATGCGGGTATGTCGGCAATGAAGGTAATGATATTTATGGGACCCGTTATGACGGTATTTATGAATATCACAACCCTTACTGTTCTTTGGTTTGGTGCAAATATAGTGCTTGAAGAGGCAGGAACTCTCGGCGGTATGGCAATCGGTGACCTGTCAGCATTTATAACCTATGTTACTCAAATTTTATCATCTCTTATGATGGTAACAATGATGCTTATGACCTCTTCACGTGCCCTTGCTTCCGCAAAGCGTATTAAAGAAGTTCTCGATGAGAAAATTGACCTTGAAGACACATCTGCACAATATCCTGACCGTCAGGTTGAAAAGGGTGAAATTCAGTTTAATAATGTTTCCTTCCGTTATTATAAAAACAATGAAGAATATGTGCTTGACAAAATAAACTTCACAATAAAACCGGGTCAAACCGTAGGTATTATCGGCTCAACCGGTTGTGGAAAAACAACTCTTATTTCCTTGATACCAAGACTTTATGATGTTGACAACGGAGAGGTTCTTATTGACGGAGTAAATGTAAAGGACTATTCCCTTTATAATCTTCGTGAAGGAATAGGCGTTGTGCTTCAAAAAAATCTGCTCTTTTCGGGTACGATTGAAAACAATCTGCGTTGGGGCAACGAAAACGCTACCGACGAAGAACTAAAAACGGCGGCAGAGTTTGCACAGGCTCATGGTTTTGTAACAAGTTTCAGTGACGGATATGATACTGTTCTTGAGCAAGGCGGAGTGAATGTATCGGGCGGTCAAAAACAAAGACTCTGTATTGCAAGAGCACTTCTTAAAAAACCAAAAATTCTTATTCTTGACGATTCAACCAGTGCAGTAGACACCGCCACCGAAAAAATGATTAGAAAGGCCTTCAGAGAAGAACTTTCCGACTCGACAAAAATAATCATTGCTCAAAGAATTTCTTCGGTAAAGGACTGCGATACCATAATTGTTATGGATGAAGGAAAAATTACAGGTATTGGCTCACACGACGAACTCATTGAAAACTGCACAGAATACAGTGAGATTTACTACTCTCAAACAGATAAAAAGGAGGAATAGTCATGGCAGGAAGAAATTTAGCAGAACTTCAAGAGCAGTATTCCTCCAAAGGTAAACAAGACCCGAAACGCCCTGTCGGACCGATGATGGGACGGGGCGGTCCAAGACATGGCGGAAGAATGGGCGGAAAGCCAAAAAACACTAAACAAACTATTATGAGGCTACTCGCCTACTTTAAACCTCATATTCTAAAACTTATTGTTGTTTTGTTCTGTATGGTATCAAGCACGGTAACCTCTCTGATTGGTGCATTTACCTTGCTTCCGATAATTAACCGTATAGGTCAGATACCAACCGAAGCAAAAGACGGAATTATGGCGGTAACGATGGATAATATCATTGAAAAAATTACCGAAATTCCTTTTCTAAGCAATATTATGTCATCAAACCGTTTTGCAGAGGTTCTGACCTATGTTGTTTGTGCTATTATATTTTTAGGTGTTGTTTATTTAATCGGTGTAATTTCCTCTTATTTACAATCAAGAATTATGCTTTCTATAACCCAGAATACTCTTGAAAAAATAAGGAACGAACTCTTCTTAAAGGTTCAGACTTTGCCTGTGAAGTATTTTGACCAAAACCCCACCGGTGAAATCATGAGCCGTTTTACCAACGATATTGACAATCTTGATATGATGTTAAACCATTCGGTAACGGCTCTGTTTTCGGGTGCTGTTACAATTATCGGAACTCTTTTCTTTATGATAACAACCAACTGGATTTTGACACTCATTACGGTTGTATTTATTCCTATATTCACCTATTGCGGTATTATGATTGGAAAGGCTTCAAGAAAATATTATTCCGGTCAACAAGCAGCGCTCGGTGCTGTAAACGGATATATTGAAGAAACGGTTGCCGGACAAAAAGTTATTAAGGTTTTTAATCACGAAGAAACTTGTACAGAAGAATTTGACCTTCTTAACAACGATATGCGTGACAAACAGTTTAAGGCTCAGTTTTTTGGCGGAATTATGGGGCCCGTTACACATAATGTCAGTATGATAAGTTATGGTATAACTATCGGTGTTGGCGGACTTATGATGATTACGAGCGGATTTACACCAGGCGGTCTTACGGTTTTTGCGAACTATACAAGACATTTTAATATGCCGATAAACCAAATTTCTATGCAGATGACCGCAATTTTCTCAGCCCTTGCAGGTGCAGAAAGAGTATTTGCCGTTATGGATATGGACGGCGAACCTGCAGATAGCGAAAATTCTGCCTGTCATACCGAGATTACAGGCCATGTTGAACTTAATAATGTCAACTTCGGCTACACTCCCGACAAACTTGTTCTAAAAAATATTTCGCTTTACGCTAAACCCGGTCAGAAAATTGCATTTGTAGGCTCGACGGGTGCCGGAAAGACGACCATTACCAATCTGCTTAATCGCTTTTATGATATTGAAAGCGGAAGTATAACTATTGATGGGGTTGACATTAAGGATTATCCCCGAGATGTGCTTCGCAAAAACATTGCAATGGTGCTTCAGGACACCCATTTGTTTACGGGAACTGTTATGGAAAACATCCGTTACGGACGGCTTGACGCTGCCGATGAGGAAGTTGTTGAAGCGGCAAAAACTGCTAGTGCTCACTCCTTTATAATCAGACTTGAAAACGGATACGACACTATGATTACCGGCGACGGCTCCAATCTTTCTCAAGGACAGCGTCAACTTCTTAATATTGCCAGAGCCTCTCTTTCTAAAGCACCTATTTTAGTGCTTGACGAAGCAACAAGTTCGGTAGACACAAGGACTGAACGGCACATTGAAAAGGGCATGGACCGACTTATGAAGGACCGAACAACCTTTGTAATTGCTCACAGACTTTCAACCGTAAGAAATTCTAACGCTATTATGGTTTTAGAGCAAGGTGAGATTATTGAACGCGGAGACCATAGCGAACTTCTTAAGCAAAAGGGTCGCTACTACGAACTTTATACAGGTAAAAAGGAACTTGACTGATGAAAAGTATTTTAAAAGCCCAGATGAGTGACCTTGACGAAATCCTGGTGATTTATGAACGAGCAAGACAGTTTATGCGGGAAAATGGTAATCCTAACCAGTGGAAAGACTGTCACCCGCCTAAAGAGTCACTTATTGAAAATATAAACGACCAAATTTTATATGTTTTAAAAAATGACGATATTATAGACGGGGTCTTTCTTTTTGATAAAGGCCCTGACCCGACCTATGAATATATTGAGGGAAAATGGCTCAATGACCGACCCTACTGTGTTATTCACAGAATTGCCTCTTCAGGCAGAGTTAAGGGAATTCTTAAAGACTGTGTAGACTATTGTCTTAAATATTCCGACAACATTAAGGTTGATACACATTCAGATAACATAGTTATGCAACACAGTCTTGAAAAACTTGAATTTATTCACTGCGGAACAATTTATGTTCCCGACTACGGACCTATGAGGGCATACCAGTATGACAGATATTTGGACAAGGCTTAAAGGCGAAGAAAAACCTATACTTCTTTACGGAACAGGAAACGGCGCAGACAAGATACTTAATGAATTAGAGCATCTTGGTATTAAGGTAAGCGGAGTTTTTGCAAGTTCGGGTTTCGTAAGGGATAGGTTTTACAGAGGGTTTAAGGTTTTAAGTTTTGAACAGGCGAAGGAACAGTTTGGAGACTTTGTTGCACTTTTTAGTTTTGGTTCAAACCGACTAGAAGTTGTTGAAAACATCAAGAATATTATGAAAACTACAACTTTACTTGCTCCCGAAGTTCCTGTTTCAAGCGGTGAAATTTTTAACCTTGATTACGCAAATAGACACGCCGATGAACTTAAATCCGTTTATTCTCTGCTTTGCGACGAGCAATCCAGAAAGGTTTTTGAGCAAACGGTTCTTTTTAAACTTGACGGCGACATTAACCGCTTATTTGACTGTGAAACGCCTGAAAATGAAGCCTTTGAAAATATTTTAAAACTTAAAGAGGGCGACAGTTTTCTTGACCTTGGAGCATATAACGGAGATACTGTATTAGACTTTGTAAATCGGGTTGGCAGATTCGGTAATATTACGGCAGTCGAGCCTGACCCTAAAAGTTTTAAAAAACTTCTAAAAAATACCGAGGGTTTAAATATCAAACTAATCAACGCGGCGGTGTCAAGCAAGAACGGTTCTCTCCCCTTTTCGTTTAAAGGGTCAAGAGGTACTGTGCTGGGAGGAGAAGATATTACTGATGCCGTAAATGTTGATTTTTTAGCAAATAATACTAAATTTGATTACATAAAGTTTGATGTTGAGGGTAATGAATATAACGCTATTTTAGGGGCAGAAAATACAATAAAAAAAGACAGACCGAAAATGCTTATTTCGGCCTATCATAAGAGTGAGGATTATTTTGCTATTCCCCTTTTGGTCCATAAACTAAATCCCGATTATAGAATTTATATGAGGCATTATAGATATGTTCCTGCTTGGGACACAAATTTTTATTTTGTATAAGGAAAACGGCTTCTTTCGAAGCCGTTTTTTCGTTTAATAAAAGGTTGCAACCTCTGTTTCGGGTTTTGAAGAAAGAGCAACTGTAGTTGCGGTAAGATAGGGTCCTTTTGAGCGGTAGAGTTTATGGTTACCTACCGAAAGGGTTGCGGTTACTATTACCCAGTCGCCTGTTTTAAGGGTTTTTGCACTCTTCCAGTCACACGCTATTCCGCAGTACTGAATATCGTCAGCACAACAGGTCATTACGTGGCGTCCGACAACGAAAGTATCATCGGGGATTTTACCGTCGCGAGCCACAATTCCCTTGAATTTTAATGTTTTACCGATATATTTTGACATATCACTCATCATATCCTGAAACCAGAGGGCATAGTCAATATCAGCAATTTCAATGACATCTGCATTTACATCAAAAGGCAGAGGGTCTTCTAAATCGTCATACTTAACATAGCCGTTTTCATACTCGTATGCGATATTACTGCGGCGGTTTGCACCTCTGACAAGTTTATGAAGGGGGATAAAATCAAAGTTTTCGGGACAGCGGTTAAAGACAACAAGTTCTGCGGTTGAGATTTTATCGTAAACTAGTTGTCGCATATTAGCATTATAGGTAAGAGCAGTACTCTCTTCAAAAAAACAGATTTCCTGACTTATTATGCAGTTTCTTGGCAAAGCCTTAAACAGTTCTTCTAAAAGCCACATTCCGTTAAATTCAACAATAATTCGTTCAGCAGCCGTTTCCTTTAAAAACTTTTCAATGTTTTTAGCCGTAAGGTCGGTTTTGCTTTCTATCTTTCGAATAAAGATATTCTGATATGGCATTTTAGAAAGGTCATATTCTTCCTCGCCCTCCTCACAGAGAAGCAAAAGGGTTTTCTCCCCTGCATTAAAACGCTCATCTTCAAGTGTTTCCTGAATAAATTTTGTTTTTCCCGAATCTAAAAATCCGGTAAAAAGATAAAGCGGAATATCTTTCATTTATTTACACTCCAAACAGTTCTGCAATTGCTTCTTCGTTAATTTTCGACCCGATAACACAAAGTCGACCAATTATTTCGGCTCTGCCTAAACGAACATCAGGCTCTCCGGGAATGTAGTCAAAGTGAATCCACTCTCCGTTTTCACCCTCAACAATTCCTTTAGCACGCAGCACTATTCCGTATTTTTCTTGGTCTTCAAGGTTTAAAAGGGCTTCTTTTATAAACTCAGCGGTAAATTTCTTGGTTGTTTCTTTGCCGAAAGAGGTAAATACTTCATCGGCGTGATGGTGGTGATGATGTTCGTGGTCGTGACAACCACAATCACAATGCTCATCGTGGTGGTGATGTTCGTGGTCTTGGCAACCGCAGTCACAATGCTCATCGTGGTGGTGATGATGCTCAAGACTATGAATATGATGCTCAAGGGTGTTTTTCTTCTCGGTTGCCTCTAAAATTTGAACTCCTGTGAGCAGATTCCAATCGGTTGAAACAATAGTAGCCTCGCTATTATGTTCTCGCAAAAGGTGTATGCAGTTGTGAAGTTTTTCGTTATCAATACCTGCGGTATGGCTTAAAACAATTGCCGAAGCATTCTCAACCTGGTCAATAAAGAACTCTCCGAAATTCTTTAGAAAAACCTTGCATTTTTTAGCGTCAACAACCGTTGTAAAAGCGTTAAGATGTGCGTCTGCAGAATTTATTTTTTCTACTGCACGAATGACGTCCGAAAGTTTTCCAACGCCTGAGGGTTCAATTATTATTCGGTCGGGACTGTATTCATTAAGAACCTTTTTAAGTGCCTCGGTAAAATCACCGACAAGACTGCAACAGATACAACCAGAATTCATTTCGGTTATTTCAATTCCTGCGTCTTTTAAGAAACCGCCGTCTATACCGATTTCACCAAACTCATTTTCAATTAAAACAATCTTTTCGCCTATATAGGCTTCGCTTATAAGTTTTTTAATGAGGGTTGTTTTTCCGGCTCCTAAAAATCCGGAAAAGATATCAATTTTTGTCATTGTTTTCTCCTTTATTGCAAATTGCCTCGACGCGATAGATGGGTTGTCCAAGGTCGGTAAAGCGTTTTTCATATTCGGTAATTATATTTCCCTCAAAATCACTTTTGTGAAGGTCAAGCGAAATATTTTTAAGGGTAAAGTTGTTTTCAGAATACTTTTCTATTGAATATTCAAAAAAGTGCATATTATCGGTTTTCTGATGAATTTCTCCGCCATTTATAAGCACCTTTTTATACATAGGCAAAAATATTGGAGAGGTCAGGCGGTGTTTAGCGTAACGCACCTTTGGAAAGGGACAAGAAAAGTTTAAATAAATTCGCTCTACTGAGTTTTTTGGGAAATATTTTAGAAGATATTCGGCTCCCGTTATCATAAAACGAACATTTTTAAGGCCTTTTTTTTTAACTCTTTCACAAGCCAAAACGGCAACATCATCGCAAACTTCTATTGCAATATAGTTTATATTTGGATTGAGTTTTGCAAGTTCGCAGATAAACTGACCTTTACCGCAGCCTATTTCAAGGTGTAAGGGGTTATTATTTCCGAAAATCTTATCAATATCGTAGTATGATGGGTTGTTTTCTGCCTTTCGGTAATCGACCTCATGTTGTGCTAGAGGTAAAATAAGTTCTCTGCAAACATCAAGGCGGTCGGCAGCGTGTTTTTTCTTTCTCATTCTCATAAAATTCACCTCGAATGCTATAACTATTTTATTATACCATAAATGAATTTAAAAATCTACAAAAAAAGAGCCAAGTTGAAACTTGGCTCTTTAGTTTATTTTGCGTAGTCGATTGCTCGGTTTTCGCGGATGACATTAACCTTGATTTGACCGGGGTAGTCAAGTTCGTTTTCAATCTTGTTTGCAATATCTCTTGCAACAATAACCATTTGGTCATCACTGATAACCTCGGGTTTGACAACAATTCGAACTTCTCTACCTGCCTGAATAGCAAAGGAGTTTTCAACTCCACTAAAGGAATTGGCGATTTCCTCAAGTTTTTCAAGACGTTTGATATAGTTTTCAATGTTTTCTCTACGAGCACCGGGACGGGCAGCAGAAATAGCGTCGGCAGCCTGGACTATACAAGCAATAACCGTTTTTGCTTCTACATCGCCGTGGTGAGCGTGAATAGCATGAACAACGTCTTCATTTTCCTTATACTTTTTAGCCGCTTCAACGCCAAGTTGAATATGGGTTCCCTCTTGCTCGTGGTCTATTGCTTTACCGATATCGTGTAAAAGTCCTGCTCGTTTAGCAAGGGTGATGTTTACACCCATTTCGGCAGCAATTATACCAGAAAGGTGACAAACCTCAAGCGAGTGGTTGAGAACGTTCTGGCCATAACTTGTACGGTAGTAAAGTTTACCGAGAAGTTTAACAATTTCAGGATGAAGATTATGTATGCCTGCATCGAGCATAGCACGTTCACCTTCACGCTTAATAGTGTTATTAACATCGGCCTGGGCTTTTGCTACCATTTCCTCAATACGTGCGGGGTGAATTCTACCGTCGGTAATGAGTTTTTCAATAGCAAGACGGGCAACCTCGCGGCGAATTGGGTCGAAACTTGAAACAGTGATTGCTTCGGGCGTATCATCAATAATAAGGTCAACTCCCGTTGCAGTTTCAAGGGCACGGATATTACGACCTTCACGACCGATTATACGGCCTTTCATTTCGTCATTAGGAAGCGGAACTACCGAAACGGTTACTTCAGAAGAATGGTCGGCGGCACAACGCTGAATTGCACGGGAAAGAATTTCACGGGCAATATTTTCGCTTTCTTCTTTTGTACGCTGTTCAAATTCACTTATTTTAACAGCCTTTGCGTGAGTTAATTCTCCGTCGAGCATAGAGAGAAGATAGTCTTTAGCCTGTTCCTTTGAATAGCCGGAAATTCTTTCAAGCATTTCAAGTTGACTGCGTTTAATCTGTTCACTTTCTTCAAGTTTTGCTTCTACTTCTTTAGCACGTTTTGCAATATTTTCTTCCTTGATTTCAAAGTTTTCTATCTTCTTGTCAAGGGTTTCCTCCTTCTGCTGAAGGCGTCTTTCCTGACGCTGAACCTCGCTTCTTCTCTCACGAAGGTCGCGGTCGGTTTCGGTACGAAGTTGATGGGCTTCGTCTTTTGCTTCAATCAGAAGTTCTTTCTTGCGGGCTTCGGCATTTTGAATAGCGTCGGAGAGTATGCGTTTTGCTTCGGTTTCGGCAGAGCCGATAGTTTTTTCGGCCTTCATTTTTCTGAAAACAGAGCCTAAAACAAAGAAAATAATCGCAATAACAACGGCGACGATGCCAGTAATTACATAAAACAAGGGTTCACTGAATATTTCGGGCATTAAAAATGCACCTCCTTTATATTAAACAACATTTATTTTTCGAGGCTGAAGTATTTACCTCGGGCAAGGAAAAGTTTTTTAGACCCGCCAAAGTCTTAAAAACAAACATTTTCACACAATTACCAATAGTAATAATACCACTACATTTATTGTCTGTCAAGAAAAACAAGGTCAATCTGTTGTATGTATTGGTATATTATTCAAATATATATAAATAACTCCTTGAAATGCGATTAAAAAGGTAGTATAATTAGTTAATATTACATTTTGGAGGAAAATTGATGTCTAATTATTTATGCATGTCTAGAGAAGTACTTGAAACAGAGTTTAAGGCAATAAAACGCGAATTTGACGAGATTAAAAGTGCTAATTTAGTTTTAGATATGTCGAGAGGAAAGCCGGGTGCCGACCAACTTGATTTAGTTGACGGACTGCTTTCCTATGTTGGCTCAGATAAAGGGTATAAATCTGAAAACGGAACCGATTGCCGAAACTACGGCGGACTTGACGGACTTGCTGAAGTCAAAAGACTTTTTGGTCAAGTTCTTGGAATGAAACCCGAAAACATTATATGTTCAAACAACGCTTCGTTAAATCTTATGTTTGATATAATCACACAAGGAATGGTTACAGGTTTTGGACAGGGACCTTGGCTCAGTCAAGGTAAAATTAAATTTCTCTGTCCCGCACCAGGATACGACCGTCATTTTGGTATTTGCGAGTACTATGGCATTGAGATGATTACTGTTAAATATAATGAAGACGGACCCGATATGGACGCGGTTGAAGAACTTGTAAAAGACCCGCTTGTAAAAGGTATGTGGTGTGTTCCTAAATATTCTAACCCGCTTGGTCTTACCTATAGCGACGAAACTGTTCGCAGAATTGCAGCACTTAAACCCGCCGCAAAAGATTTCAGAGTTATGTGGGATAATGCTTATGTAATTCACGACCTGTATAGTGAAAGTGATAAACTTTTAAACATTTATGAAGAATGTGAAAAGTGCCAAAACGAAGATATGGTATTCCAGTTTACCTCTACCTCTAAAATCACCTTTCCCGGTTCGGGAGTTGCTGCGGTTGCTGCAAGTGACCTAAACATTAAACTCCTTAAATCACGAATGACCGTTCAAACAATTGGTCCAAACAAAATAAATCAACTTGCTCACGCGAGAATGTTCCCCACCTATGACGCTTTACTTTCACAGATGAAAAAGCACGGAGATATTCTTCGCCCGAAGTTCGAGGCTTGCTTAAGACAATTTGAGTCCTCTTTAGGCGGAAAAGGCATTGCAAGTTGGACCCGTCCTCGCGGAGGATATTTCATAAGTATGGAGGTTCTTCCAGGATGTGCTAAAAGGGTTGGAGAACTTTGCAAAGAGGTTGGACTTATAATTACAACACCGGGAGCAACCTTCCCTTATGGTAAAGACCCTGATGACAGCAATCTTCGTATTGCTCCCTCCTTCCCCTCGGTTGAGGAACTTGACCTTGCGGCAAAGGTGCTTTGTATTGCCGTCAGATTTGCGGCTGTCGAAAAACTGTTAGATAATGTATAATTTTGATTGACTTGATGATTTTTTCACAGTATAATATTCTTTAGTTTTACTGAATATATGATGTTGTTCAGGATAAAAAACGGAGGTTAAAGCCAATGAAAGCAAAAAAAACCGGAAAGTGGGTATTTTTCGCAATTGTTGCGATTATTCTTGCACTTACCTATACGGCATTCTTCGGCGTGGAGAACTATTTTGGTGATACACGCAACCAATATTTTAAAGGAGCAAAAGATATTCGTTGGGGTATCGACATAAGGGGTGGTGTTGAAGCCGTTTTCGCACCCGACAAAGACGTTGATAAAATCACCGACAATGATATGGCTGCGGCAAAAGCAATTATTGAAACCCGACTTGTCGGAAAAAACATCACCGACTATGAAGTCTATACCGATGTTGATAACCGCCAGATTATAGTTCGCTTCCCTTGGTCTTCCGACCAAACCAATTTTGACCCGAAATCACAGATTGAAGAACTCGGTCAAACGGCTAAGTTAACCTTCTGCAAAGGTTCAACTTCAGATACGGTTTTAGTGGACGGTTCTAATGTTGTATCTGCAACCTATGCATATCACGGTTCAATGGGCCACCACGTTGCCCTTAAGTTTGACTCTGTCGGTACATCTAAGTTCGCACAGGCTACAAGCGAGAACATCGGAAGCACAATTTCCATCTGGATGGACGGCGGAACTGAAGACGAGTACATGATTTCTAACGCTACCGTTAAGAATACAATTTCTAACGGCGAGGCTGTTATAACAGGCGATTTCACAGCAGAAGAAGCCGCCTCTCTCGCTAACCAAATTCATTCAGGTGCACTTCCCTTCGGACTTACGGTTGACGAGTCCAAGATGCAGATTATTACCCCCACACTTGGCTCTAACGCTCTTATGGTAATGTTAATTGCGGGAATTTGTGCTTTTGCGGTTATTTGCATTATTATGATTCTCCGTTACCGACTCCTCGGCACTATTGCTTCAATTTCACTTCTCGGTCAGATTGCGGCAATGATAGCCTGTATTTCTGGATATTTCCCCGCATTCGACAGTTTCACGCTAACCATTCCCGGTATTGCAGGTATTATTCTTTCAATCGGTGTGGGCGTTGACTGTAACGTTATTGCCGCTGAACGTATTCGTGAAGAATTCGAAAAGGGCAAAACAATTGACGGCGCTATTGCCTCGGGATATAAGAACAGTTTAAGCGCAATTATCGACGGAAACATGACAATTATTATTGTTTCTCTTGTGCTTATGGGTTCGTTCGGTGCTGAAAACAATATCCTTTCAACCCTTCTTTCCCCCATTATGAACCTGTTTGGTACAACAATTACCGGTAGCATTTACTCCTTCGGTTACACCCTGCTAATCGGTACAATATTCAACCTTATTCTTGGTATTGTTGCTTCCAGACTTATGGTTAAGAGCATCTCTCGTATAAAGGTGTTCAGAAAACCCGCTTTATATGGAGGTAAGAAAAATGTTTAAGAAACAAATTGACTTTAACAAATGTTTTAAATACGTTTTAATCGGATATGCCGTTTTCTTCCTTATTGCTACCATTTTAACCTTAATTTTCGGAGTTAACCTTTCTATTGACTTTAAGGGCGGTACAAGACTTGTTTATTCCTACACGGGTGAACTTGATACAGATAAGGTTGACGCTTTAACCGAAGAAACTCTTAGAAAAAATGTTACGGTAACCTCTTCTTCGGGTCTTACCGATGACAGTCAAAAGATTACTATTACTCTAGCAAGTAGCGAAGCCCTTTCTAATGAGGCACAACAAAACCTTGACACCGTTCTTGCAAAGCAGTTTGCCGATAATAAAATAGCACTTGCCGAGTCTAACTCGGTTGCTGGTAGTGTTGCCGGTACTTTCTTTGCAAAAGCACTTGTATCAGTTCTTATTACTGCTGCTTTGGTTATTTTATATGTTGGTATCCGTTTTAGAAAAATCGGCGGTGTTTCTGCGGCTATTACCGCTTTCGTTTCCCTCTTCCTTGATATTTTGGTAGCCTTCTTCGCCTGTACAATATTCAGGCTTCAGGTTGATATGACCTTTATGGCAGTTATTCTTACAATTCTCGGTTACTCACTTAACGATACAATCGTTGTTTACGACCGTGTTCGCGAGAACAAGGGCATCTATCCCAACTATACTACTGCAGAACTTGTAAACGACAGTCTTAATGTTGTTAAGATAAGAACAATTATAACGACAACCACAACTTTCCTTGCAGTTGTTATGATTATAGTTGTTGCCGAAATATTCGGCATTTCAAGTCTTAGAAGTTTTGCAATACCTATGGCATTCGGTCTTATTTCAGGTTGTATCTCGTCACTCTTTATTTCGGCGCCTCTTTGGGTTGTCTGGAAAAACAAAGCCGACAAAAAAGCACCTAAAAAGGCAAAAAACAAAAAGAGAAGATAATTTTTATAAATTAAAAATCCTCGCTTTCAGCGAGGATTTTTTGTTGTTTATTTTATCATTTCGTTAAATCTTGCTTCGTCTATAACTTCTATGCCGAGGGCATTGGCTTTGTCGAGTTTGCTTCCCGACGCCTCGCCCGAAAGAACATAGGTTGTTTTCTTTGAAACAGACGATGAGGTTTTACCGCCGAAACTTTCGATAATTGCCGAGGCTTCCTGCCTTGAATATGTCGGAAGGGTTCCGGTTAAAACAAAGGTCATGCCTTCAAAACGGTTGTCTACCGTATTATCGGGTTCGGTCATATTAAGACCTAACCCTTTTAATTTTTCAATCATTTGTGCGGTTGACTCAAGTGAGAAAAACTCGGCAATGCTTTCGGCAAGGATTGAGCCGAAGCCATCGATAGATTCAAAGTCTTCTTTAGTTGCTTTTTGAAGATTTTTCATTGTTTTAAACCTTTCGGCTGCAAGTTTTGCCGCTTTTTGACCGATATGGCGTATACCGAAAGCAAAAACAAGGCGTGAAAGCGGATTTTCTTTAGATTTTGAAATAGCCGCTACGGCATTCTCGCCCGATTTTTGACCGTTTTTATAAAGGGAAGAAACATCTTCAGGCTTTAACATATAAAGGTCGGTTATGTCATTTATCAGACCCTTTTCTACAAGTTGTTCCAAAACGGCGGGACCGAATCCCTCAATATCCATAGCATCACGGGAAGTAAAATGAATAAGATGACGAAGCATTTGTGCAGGACACTTTGCATTAGTACAACGAAGAACCGCTTCGCCTTCTTCCCTGAAAACAGGGCCGTTACAGGAGGGACATATATGAGGCATAACAAAAGGTTTGGAGTTTATACCATGTTCCTTGACCGAAACAACTTCGGGAATAATGTCACCCGCTTTTCTGACAATAATTGTATCGCCGATACGGATATCTTTTTCTCTGATGAAATCTTCATTATGAAGCACTGCTCTTGATACGGTAGTTCCTGCCAACTGAATTGGCTCAAACTGTGCTGTAGGGGTTAAAGCACCCGTTCTTCCAACATTTATTTCTACGCTTAAAAGTTTGGTTTCCTTTTCTTCGGGCGGATATTTATAGGCTATTGCCCATTTGGGATATTTTGAGGTGCTTCCCATTTCATCTCGAAGTGCTAAATTATCAATCTTAATAACTGCACCATCAATATCAAAGGGTAACTCTCCCCTTGAATTTCCTATACGCTCAATTTCTCTGATAACCTCGTTCATATCCTGACATTGCTTATATGTCGGTAACACCGAAAAGCCAAGTTCTTTTAAGAAGTTCAAAGAAGAAATATGTGAAGAGAGTTGTTTATCCTCAATACGCTGAATATTAAAAATAAATATATCAAGTTTACGCTCTGCCGTTACTTTTGAATTCTTTTGTCGAAGCGAACCTGCGGCAGCGTTTCGTGGATTTTTAGCGGGTTGTTCGCCCATTAGTTCCTGACGGCTTACGAGGTCTAAAAATGCCTCTCTCGACATATAAACCTCGCCTCGAACCTCTAATGAACCTTTAAATGAGATTGTTTTAGGAATGCTTTCGATAGTTAAAAGGTTGGCGGTAACATCTTCTCCCGTTAGACCGTCTCCTCTGGTTGAACCTCTTACAAAGCGTCCATTCTCATATTCAAGAGAAACGGAAAGTCCGTCAATTTTAGGCTCAACCGAATAGATAGTATTTCCAACCGAATCTTTTACTCTGTTATCAAAAGCATTTAGTTCATCAAAACTAAAAGCATCAAGCAGACTTTCCATTTTTACGGCGTGTTTTACGGGGGTAAAAAGGCGGTCGGCAACACCGCCCACACGCTGTGATGGGGAATCCTGACTCACAAGGGAGGGAAACTCTGCTTCAAGAAGCCGCAGTTCCCTGCTCATCATATCGTACTGGTAGTCGGATATTTCGGGGGCGTCATCATTATAATATTTTTCGTTATGATATTTAAGTTCTGCACGTAATTGTTCTATACGTTTTTTTGCCTCTTTGATATCCATTTCTTTCTCCTTTAATCTAAAACATCTGCTCCAAAGTCAAATATATCTTCAAGCATTTCATCGGTAGCGTGGCCGACACTTGT
>JAZSLH010000122.1:0-12508 GCA_045535275.1 Acutalibacteraceae bacterium | reverse complement strand
GAACTCTTCCGCACCAAAAATCTCACAAAATTCTGCTCCTTTTAGGTCGTAGAATTTTATAGGAGAGAATTTTTGGCTGTGCGAAGAATAAAACACAGCAAATACTTTGTGTATTTGCGAGTATTTAAGCAAAGCAAAGGCGAAAATTCTCCCTCTAAAATCAGGTTCGGATTATTCGTGTTTGCTTAACCACCTAAAGCGAGGTGTAAAATTGCAACTAAAAGATATACGTTCGCTCTCTAAAGAGGAACTAATTGCCGACTTTTTAGAACTTGGCGAAAAAAAGTTTCGCGCCGAACAGGTTTATAAATGGGTTGCTTCAGGCTGCGTGAATTTTAGCGAAATGACAAACATTTCTAAAGAACTTCGCGAAAAACTTTCGACTATATATTTTATTCCAACCGTTAAAATCGTTAAGAAACTTGTTTCAAAATTAGACGAAACAGTTAAGTACCTCTACGAACTACACGATGGTGAGCGAATCGAATCGGTGCTTATGAAATATAATCACGGATACACGGTTTGTATTTCTACCCAGGTCGGTTGCCGAATGGGTTGCAGTTTCTGTGCCTCCGGTCTTAATGGGCTGGTAAGAAATCTTTACCCGTCTGAAATGTTGGCACAGGTGATGAAGGCGGGAACAGATAACGGTATAAGAGTTTCCAATATTGTGCTTATGGGAATGGGAGAACCGCTTGACAACTTCGATAATGTAAAGAAATTTCTTGAACTTGTCTCCGACCCTGACGGACTTGGAATAGGTTATAGACACATTTCTCTTTCAACTTCAGGTGTTGTTCCCGGCATATACAAACTCGCAGAGCTTAGTCTTCCAATAACTCTTTCAATCTCATTACATGCCCCGTTTGATGATATCAGAAGCGATATGATGAAGGTCAACCGTCGATGGAGTATAAGCGAACTAATTATGGCGTGTAAAGACTATCAAAAGGTTACCGGACGCAGAATTTCCTTTGAATACGCTATGATAAAGGGTAAAAACGATACCGAAGTCTATGCTCAGAAATTGGCGGAAATTCTAAAAGGCGTAATGTGTCATGTTAACTTAATTCCCGTAAATCCGGTTAAAGAAAATAATTATGTTAAATCAGACCAAAAGTCAATAAGGCAGTTTGCCGAAAAACTTAACAGTCTTGGTATAAATACAACGGTGAGAAGAACCCTTGGAGGAGATATAGAAGCCTCTTGCGGACAACTCCGCCGAAAATATGAAAGCAAAGGAGGGGAAACGTATGAAGATTTACAGTAAAACAGATATAGGAAGACGCCGTGAGATAAATCAGGACGCTTTTTATACGGGCGAGTTTGATAACGGTGCCGTATTTGCTGTTGTGTGCGACGGTATGGGAGGCGCAAACGGCGGAGAAATGGCCAGTCAAAAAGCGGCAGCCCTTATTTCAGAGTATATTGTAAGGTCATATTCCCCTAAAATGAACTCGGTAGCAATAGAAAATCTTCTAAGGGCAGCAATAGACTCGGCAAATACCGAAATCTTCGATTTTTCGCGTTCTGACGAAACTTATAAGGGAATGGGAACAACGGCGGTAGTCGCTTTTGTTATTGACAATCTTGCCCACATAGTTCATGTAGGAGACAGCCGTGCATATTTTATAAGTGCGGGTGACATTGAACAGATAACTGTCGACCATTCAATGGTTCAGGCAATGGTGCGTAACGGAGAAATAAGTGCCATAGAGGCAAAAACCCACCCCCAGAAGAATATAATTACCCGTGCAATCGGTGCCAAAGAAACGGTTATGTGCGACTACAACATTGTGTTAAAACCCGATAATACGGCAATTCTTATCTGCACCGACGGTTTAACTAATTTTGTAGATGAAGAAAACATATTTAAAACGGTAAAAAATTACGAGCCTGAAGACGCCGTCAATATACTTATTAATATGGCAAACGCGGCGGGTGGCTCGGATAACATAACAGCGGTACTAATCTACTAATTACAGTTCATACAGCCTATTAGGCGGATAAGGATGGTTATTATGGATAAATATGTAGGAAAGCGTCTTGACGGTCGCTACGAAATACAGGAAATTGTCGGTATCGGCGGAATGGCCGTTGTATATAAGGCATACGATAACCTTGAAAATAAGACGGTTGCAATTAAAATACTTAAGGAAGAATACACTAAAAACGAGGAGTTTCTCCGTCGCTTTAAAAACGAGTCAAAGGCTATTGCGGTGCTTTCTCACCCGAATGTAGTTAAGGTTTTTGATGTTAGTTTCGGTGACCTTATTCAGTATATAGTTATGGAATATATTGACGGAGTGACCCTTAAAGAGCATATTGAGCAAAGCGGACCGCTTTCCTGGAGCGAAGCCGTTCATTTTACTCTGCAAATACTCCGCGGTCTGCAACACGCTCACGATAAGGGTGTTGTTCACCGAGATATTAAACCCCAGAACATTATGGTTCTGCCCGACGGCGTAATCAAAGTTGCCGATTTTGGTATTGCCCGTTTCGCAAGGAGTGAACAGGAAACAATAACCGATAAGGCAATCGGTTCGGTTCATTATATCAGTCCCGAACAGGCAAAGGGAGAAAAAACCGACGAAAAGGCAGATATCTATTCGGTCGGCGTAATGCTCTATGAAATGTTGACGGGAATCCGTCCGTTCCAGGCAGAGAGTGCCGTTTCGGTTGCAATTATGCAACTTCAAAAGGAGCCCACACTTCCTCGTGATATTAACGGCTCTATCCCCTTAGGACTTGAACAGATAACAATGCACGCAATGCAGAAGGAAACTACCCGCCGCTATAAATCTGCGGCAGAAATGCTCTGCGACCTTGAGGCGTTTAAGAAAAATCCTGCTATTAGTTTTGATTATGACTGTTTTGTAGACGATTCGCCTACAAAATATATTGATACTGTTGGAACTAAAACCAACAAAAAAGAGGAAAAACCTCAAAAGGAAGAGAGCGTCAAGAAAAACCGTATAATCCCGATTCTTTTCGGTATAACCGTAACCTTTGTGTTGGCTCTTATAGCCTTGCTCGGCTACTTCGCTGTAAGCCTTGATATAATAAGTTTCGGCAGTCTTTTTAAAGATAAAAGCGAAGAAATCAAACTGCCGACCTTTGTGGGAATGACTCAGGAAGAAGTTTTAAGCAATACCAAGTACAAGAAAGACTACGAGTTCGAGGTAGATTCAGCCTACAACTCTGAATACGAAAAGGGCGTTATTTGCGACCAGACTCCCGACGCGGGTACCTATGTAAAGTCGGGTCAAAAGGTTACAATAACGGTTAGTATGGGCAAAAAACTTATTTCTCTTCCCGATGTTTATAAAAAGGCAGAAGAACATGCCATAACCCAACTTGAAGACGCAGGTTTTCTTCCTAAAAAGATAAAGGTTATCTATGAAGAAAGTGCTGATATCGAAAAAGGATATATTATCAGAACCGAACCTTATGCGGAAGCAGAGGTTGCAACCGACAGTGAGGTAACCCTTTATGTAAGTTCGGGCGCACCTAAAAACCTTATTAAGTTCCCCAAGGTGCTCGGGGTTCATCGTGATGAGGTTGAGGGAATTCTCAACTTTAACGGGCTTAAACTCGGTAAGGTAACCGAACAGTATTCAAACGATTATCCAAAAGGATATGTCTGTGCAACTAATCCCGACGCCAAAGAAACCGAGCAGATAGGAAAGGGAAGCACGGTAGATATCGTTATCAGCAAGGGTAAAATCCCTAAGGGTGACTTTACAATAACTCTGCCTAAATATCAAAATGCGGAACACGTTGAGGTTTCCCTTATGTATGACGGAAAGACTATCAAGGACTCAACGGGAACAGTAAGTTTTAACGGGGAAACTTCGGTTACCTATAAATTTGAAGGCATTTTACTTCCTTCAGTTCCACAGACCGTAGTCGTTAATTATTTTGGTTCTGCTATTGGTAACGTAGAAATTATGAAGATTAAGTTTACCGATATAAAACAAAGCGGAGACGAAGTTATCCTTTCCTACCAAACGGTGTCATAAGAGTATGATAGGACTGATTATTAAGGCTCTTTCAGGTTTTTACTATGTTGAAACCGAAAACGGAATTATAGAGTGTAAGGCAAGAGGAAAATTCAGAAGCGAAGGGCAATCTCCCTTAGTAGGCGATAGGGTAGAAATATCCGTTTCAGGACAGCAAGGTGCGGTTGAAAAAATATTTGAGCGTAAAAATATGCTTTTCCGTCCGCCTGTTGCAAATATAGATAAACTCTTTATAGTTTCCTCCTCTGTTACTCCCGTCCCTAACACCTTGCTAATAGACAGAATGACGGCAATTTGCGAATATAAAGGCATTAAACCTGTTATACTCTTCAATAAGAATGACCTTGAAGATGTCAGACATTGGTGTGATATTTACACAAATGCGGGTTTTAAAACAATATCCTGTTCTGCTGTAAATGGTGAGGGTGTTAATGAAATTAAGGAAGAACTAAACGGCTGTATCAGTGCCTTTACCGGAAATTCAGGAGCAGGCAAATCGAGCCTTTTAAATATTATTTTTCCAAGTCTCAAACTGTCTACGGGAGATGTTAGTAATAAACTCGGCAGAGGCCGTCATACCACTCGCCATACGGAACTTTTCCGTCACAGTTTCGGCGGTTATGTTGCCGACACGCCCGGTTTTTCCTCCCTTGAAGCCGATAAAGACGACCTCGATTTTAAAGAGTCGTTAAGTTCGCTTTTCCCCGAATTCTCCGATTATACAGCAGACTGTCGTTTTACCGACTGTGCCCATATAGGAGAAAAAGGGTGTGCGGTATGCGAGGCGGTAGAGAACGGAAAAATCGAAAAAACCCGTTATGCTTCCTATAAAACTATTTTTGATGAACTCAAAGACATAAAAGCCTGGAATATAAGAAAATAACGTAAAGACAGCCTGATTTGTGGATATCAGGCTGTCTTTTTTGTAACCTTTTTAGAGCGTTAAAATATAATGTATTAGGCAGTTGGTAAATAACATTCGGGGCGGTGGTTGTATCAGAAAGAGAAGAAACTATAGGGTAAACAAAGGCGGAATTTTGATAGCCGCCTTCGGAGCAGGACTTATGTTGGCGTTTTTTCTGCCACTTAGATGGTTGGTAGTCATACTTGCCGTAGCAGTTATAATACTTGGACTGTCTTGCGCAAAAATTTGCTGTTAGGAGGGTTTATATGAAGGTGGTACTGGTTAAAAGTCCGAAGATACTCAGCGGTTTTTTAAGACTTATTTTCAGGGTTAAAAAGGCAGAAAATGAATAATTACATAAATTTTATCAGAAAAAGCCGAAGTTTATTCTTCGGCTTTTTCATATTTTCTTTAAATTCATAATATACTGTACTGTGCAATCAAAGAAAAAAGGAGAACCATTATGGATATCAATATTACAAAGCATAGCATAAAAACAGAGGAATCTCTTTTTTGCGAGTCGGCACAGGTGTCTCTTGAGGGCAGTATAACCTCGCTTCACGGTGTCTCTCCAAGACGGATTCTCAAATGCTGTCATAAGGCTTCTGTAACCTCTAAAACTGTATCTGACAAGACCGTTACAGTAGAAGGCACTGTAATGATATGCGTAATTTTTTTGGACGACACAAACTGTATTCACAGTGCTGAACACATAATACCCTATACTAAAACTTTTGAAGCCGATAGAAGTTTAAACGAGGGCGAAGTAACAGCAGAAATAACCGAGGAAAAAATATCTGCCAATATCGGCGAAAACTCGATAAATGTAAACGGAACGCTTGGTTTGTGGATATGTGTTACAAACTGTACCGAACAAGAAGTAATCTGTGATATAGACAATAAGTCTATAGAACAACTCAGTTCTCTGACAGGGGCTACTCTGCCTATGGGTAGGGGGGAAAAGAACCTTATTGCTACCGAAGAAATTTCGGTTGGAAACGGTCAACCGTCGG
Source organism: Acutalibacteraceae bacterium (assembly GCA_045535275.1). GTDB lineage: Bacteria > Bacillota > Clostridia > Oscillospirales > Acutalibacteraceae > SFWF01. The sequence continues at coordinate 6,569 of JAZSLH010000122.1, read as the reverse complement.
TTAAACATTTAATAAGAAATAGTGCATGTGCCGTTGTTGATGAGGTAAAGATTATAAGCGGAAAGGTTATGGTTAAGGGTACGGTAAAGGTTTATGCCCTTTATCTTCCCGAAGAGGGAACCCGTCCGCAAAGTTTTGAAGACAGTTTCCCATTCAGTCAACTCGTTGATGTCGACGGCATAACCGACGACTGCAAATGTGACTGTAAAGCAACCGTCCTTTTTTGTGACCTTACTCCAAGAGCAAATTCAGATGACGATATAAGAGCATTTTTGGTAAACATAAAACTTAATGTTTCGGTAAAAGCCTATTGCGACAGCGATATTCCCGTTGTTTTAGACGCCTATTCAACTTCAGGCGGTTGCAAAGTTGAAAGAAAAGAGTTTGTCTTTAAAAAAATCAAAGATAATATAACCGAGCGATTTATCGCAAAGAAGAATCTCGAATTTACTGACGGTGCAATCGGCTCGGTAATTGATATGTGGTGCGAAATCAAAAACGCTTCCCATAAGTTCGAAAACAAAATACTGAAAATAAACGGTACAATCACTGTAAATATCCTCGCCTACGATTGTGACTCAGTTCCCGCCTGTTATGAAAGACCCATTGATTTCGAGTATATTTATACCCCCGATTTAGACCTTTCTTCCGGCGAAGCGGTGTTTAGTCTTACTATAGCCCACTCTTCATACACAATAACCGGAGCAAATACTCTTTCGGTTGCGGTAGAACCTCAGGTCGAAGCAACTATCTATGATAACATAAAACAACTCGTTTTAACCGACATTTCAGAAGATGACGAGGTCAAAGAAAACGCCTCAAGAGCAAGTAGTATAGTTCTCTATTTTGCCGAGTCGGGCGAGGCTCTTTGGGATATCGCCCGTCGTTATAACAGTAGTGTAAAGGAAATTAAAGAACTTAACATGGTGAGCGATGATGTCCTTAAGGAAAACCGCAAATTCATAATTCCTACAAAATAATTAAAACTCTGTACACAAAACCTTGTGTACAGAGTTTTTAAATTTCAAGTTTTGTCATTCTCGCAAAATGGAAAATATACTGCTGTGCAATTCCCGCGTACTCGGTAGCGCACGCCGGCAGTTCGCCGTCAAAAAGTTTTGCCATAGCCTTTTTAATCCAAACATCTTTTGGAAAGGCTTCAATCTTGTTAAGCCCGAATAGAAGTGTGCAATCGGCAACCTTTTCGCCGACTCCGTATATAGTCATAAGTTTCTGCCTTGCTTTAGATATGTCCTCGTTTTTAAGTTCTTCAAGGTTAATTTCTCCGTTTGCAACCTTGTTTGCCGCGTCGAGTATATATTTTGCTCTAAATCCGCTTTTAAGTACCGCAAGGTCATCAATGGTCAAAGAGGCAATCTGTTTCACCGACGGAAAAGAGAAAAAGCCGTCAGAAATTTCGTCTCCAAAATTGTTGCAAAGCCTCTCAACAATTCCTTTAATTCTCGGAATATTGTTGTTTTGGGAAATAATAAAAGAGCAAAGTGCTTCCCAAGGCTCCTGCCTTAAAATTCTTATACCGTTTGCAAAACTTGCGGCAGACGCTAGAACCTCATTTTGAGAAAGTACTGAAATTATAGATGAATAATCTCTCTGAAGGTCAAAATAATCTTGCCAAATGCTTTCAAAGGTTTCTTTATCGGTATCGTAAAAGGTAACTTCTGAACCCTTAATTCCTATTTTTAGATATTTCCCAAAGGCGACGCCGTGCCAGATATCAGGCTCTTTTTCCTGCCAACGAAAAGCCTGACCGCAGTCAAGGGTGTCTTTAAGAGAAAATTCGGTTACTTCGGTTAAAACTGTATTTTTACCGAGTTGTTGTATCTTCATATAACCACTCCTATTGTAATTTTATCAAAAAAGTGATATAATTTCAATACTGTATAAAAGGAGATTTTTATGAGAGAAGATATTTGCACCATACCAATAAGCGAAGCCTTTGAGGAGAACGACGGCTGTCCTATTTGCCGAATGTATAAAACGGTAGAAGAGAGAATTACTGAGTACATAATGGGTGCTGCAATGATGGAGCCCGATATCAGAATGGAAACCAACCGTCTGGGATTTTGTGAAAAACATCTTGTGAAAATGTACTCAAGACGCGGAAAACTTCAACTCGCTTTAATGCTAGAAACCCACACAAAAGAACTTCACAGTTCGGTTTTCAAAAAAGGCATTATTACGCCAAAATCAAACAAATCCGAAAAAGCAGAGGTAAGAAGATGCACCTGTTTTGTTTGTGATAAAATAGATTGGGGCTTTAAGCGTATGACCGACACAATCTACAGAACCTTTGAAACCGACCGTGATTTTCGCGATATTTTCGCCCGTCAGGATATGTTCTGCTTAGAGCATTACTCAATGCTGACTTCAGGTTCTAAAAAGAAAATGAAACGCTATGGCTCGGAGTTTACCTCGCTTTTAGAGGAAAAAACGGGAAACTATTTGTTAAGTCTTTCGGCTGACCTTAAAAAATACTGTTCAATGTATGACTACCGAAATTCAGGTGCCGATGCCGATTGGGGCAACTCAAAAGACTCAATAGAGCGAACAATAGAATTTTTAACGGGCCACACCTTGTAACTAAAGTATATTTTTTCAAAAATTTGTCAAGAATATTAGCGTGTACAATTAAAAATGAGGTGCTGATAATGGTTAAAGGCGTAAACCGACAAATTATTGAAATTAACGATACGGGTAATAGTTATTTTGAAAAGGCTCTGCTTTTTGTAACCCCCGGGAGAAGCGATACCTCTGACGCCGAACTTAAGGTACAGGCGAAACGCTATCTTATGAGCCTTTCTCCCGACAAATCACAACAAATGAGCCTTCGGCACCGTCACAAAACAAAAGAGCGGAAAAAAATCTTTATTATTTCTGCGTCAGCCATTTGTGTAATTGTGGCGGCGGTAGTAACAGTTTTAAATATTTTGTAAATACTAAACAAGCAAATGTAAATTTGCTTGTTTTTTTTTGCGGTTCATTGTATAATTATTTAAATAATAGTGTAATTAAGGAGATTAGTCGGTGGATTATAAATTAAGTCTTAACCTTTTGGGAAAATATTTAGTCTGTCTTTTAATGTGTTTTTTTACCTTTTCTTCATTTACTATAATTTTCTCTTTAACTAATCCGCCTGATGTTATAGGTCAGTATGTTGCCGTTTTTGAAACAGAAGAGTCAACTACACCGATAGAAGAGTACACTCATTATTTTGAGAATGGTGAAGATGTTAAAAAGGCTGAATATGAGAAAAAAGGTTATAATGTGGTTGCTCACGACATTACAGATGCACTTAGAGGAACCCCTGCTATCGTGTCAAATACAATTTCTCAGATAATTTCGCTTGTTTTTTTTGTAATTATAGTTCCCTATGTTCTTTATAAAGAGGGAATTGCCGATATTAACCGAGTTTCTTGTGGCAGAGTAAAAGAGGATAAACTTAAAGGTTTTAAGGCGGGAATACCCCTCGCGGCAATTCAGTTTGTTTCTTGGATTTTATTGATTTTGGCAAAGGTTGGTATATTACAGACGGGTCATATCTTTTATAAATTTATAAATTATCATATATACGGTATACAGCAGTTAATTTTATTAAATACAAACGACCCAACAAAGATACCTGTTTGGAGTCTTTGTGTAGCCCTTCTACCCGTGATAATTACCTTGTTTGTCTGTTGGTTGACCTACCTACTCGGCTATAAGGATATAAACATCTACGACAAACTCGTTTATAAAAAGAAATAAATTTAGGAGTAAAAAATGGCTTTAGGCGGATTTTTTAAATACGACAAACCCGGTCCGGGTGTAAAAAAAGATGCTCCCAAAAAGAAAATGTTCTTCGTTTTTCTCGAAATCTGGGCACGAAATTTTTGGAAACTGATTCCCGTAAACTTAATCTATACTTTAATGTCCTTGCTTATAATTCCGGGCGGTCTTGCTGCTGCTGGAATGACAAATGTGGCAAGAAATCTTGCAAGAGACAAGCATTCTTTCGGGCTTTCAGATTTTTTTGGAACAATGAAGAAAAACTTTAAACAGGCACTCCCCGCAGGAATTATAAATAATCTTATTACAATCCTTTTGTGTTTTGCAATTTTCTTTTATTATATGGATGTTATAAGTGCACAGGGAGGAATTACTTCAATAATCGGTCTTGGTCTTTGCCTTGCCTGCTTTATTATTTTTTCCTTTATGAAATACTATTTCTGGCTATTAGTAATAACCTTCAAACTTTCCCTTAAGAATATTTATAAGAACTGTTTTACATTCTCGTTTGCAAACCTTAAATACAATCTTCTTATAAGTCTTGTCAATATTCTCGTTTACGGGGGAATAACTGCTATTATAATATTCATTCCTATGGAACTGGTGCTTATAGTGGCTGTTCTTGCGGCAATAATTTTACCTGGATTTACCAATATATTTACCCAAATGTGTATTTTCCCGAAGGTAAAAAAACTTATGATAGACCCATATTACGAGGAGCATCCGGGCGAAGATATTGAACTAAGAAGAAATCTGGGACTCGAGGTTGAGGAAGAAGAGGAAAATGTCTTCGATGACGATAAGAGCATTCCTAATCAAGAATAAAACAAAAGCGACTGTCCTTTTGGACAGTCGCTTTATATATTAAAGGGAGACTGTTTTCGGTTACTTTAAAGATAAGCCATGGCTACCGCCGAAACGGATATCAAATGCTCCCTGACTTATATTATGCTTAAAACCGAAAATTTGTTATAACCGTTATTTAAGGGGCGTCTTTCTAAAATAGAGCACACCAAGAGTGTTAGCACCACAGTGGGAAGAAACGGTACAACCTGCTCTTGTAACAAGTATTTCCTTAAAGGGTGCGGTCTGTTCAACAAGTTGACGCACCTCTTCAACAATTTCGGGGTCACAGCCTGCGTGGGTTACGAAAACGCGGTCTAAATCAATGTCGCTGTAGTCGCCAAGTCGGTCGGCAACATATTCGCGAAGGGTTTGAATATATTTTCCTCGGTACTTTTTGCAAACCCCCATAGAACCATCTTTAACCTGAATACAGGGCTTGAGTTTTAACAGATTTGCGCCAAGTGCTGCAAGGGCAGAACAACGTCCGCCTTTATGCAGATATTCAAGATTGTCAATAACAAACGAAGCGTCAACGCAAGGAACAAGTGCGTTTATAGTGTCAAAAATTTCTTTTGCGTCTTTGCCGTCTGCTGCCATTTCTGCCGCCTTCATAACAAGCAGACCCTCTCCGGTTGAAAGGTTGGCAGTGTCTACAACATACACATCCTCAAACTCCTGTGCGGCAAGAAGAGTGTTTTGATAGGTTGAAGACATTTTTGAACTGATACTGAAATGAACTATTGCATAACCTTCTTCAACAAAGGGGGTGAAAAAGTCAATCATTTCTGCAATGTTAGAAGCGCTTGTTTTAGGCAGAATTCCGTGCTCCTCATGATATTTGTAGATGAAGTCGGGGTCTATATCAACGCCGTCACGGTACGATTTATCCCCTAAAGTGATTCCAAGGGGAATGGTCTTAATATTAAGTTTTTCAAGAATTTCAGGGGTAAGGTCGCTTGTACTGTCTCTTGTGATTAATACTTTTTTGCTCAAGGGAAATCCTCCTATATCGATGAAACTGGTCACATTATAACATTTTTCGCACAAAATTTCAATGAGCAAATTATCGGTTGATTATTATTTTGCAATACATACTATAATATTATTATAACATATACCTTAATATGACTTGACAAGAAAGCGAAATAACAGTACAATTATACTAACTAATTATGTCTATTTTGCCTTGGTTATGATGACATACGGTTGTATAATCAGGCTTTCTTACATAACTTAAAAAAACGGAGGTATGCTGCCAGTGACAAAAGAAAAAAAGCAAACTGGAAAACAGAGTGTAAAAGACAGCAAGTATGTAAAAAAGAATACGCCCAAAAACGAGAAAACCAAATCTTCCGGTATGAGCAAAACTCAAAAGAAAAACCCGTCCAAAAAACAAAACGCTCAAAAGAGTGAAAAACTTCCTCTTAAAATCATTCCTCTGGGCGGACTTGGAGAAATCGGAAAGAATTTAACGGTTTATGAGTATAAAGATGATATTCTTCTTGTAGACTGCGGAATGGCTTTCCCCGACGAAGAAACGCCGGGTATAGATATCGTTATTCCCGACTTTTCTTATCTTGTTAAAAACCGCGATAAAATAAGGGGACTCGTTGTTACCCACGGCCATGAGGACCATATCGGTGCTATACCGTATCTTCTTAATAATATCAATGTGCCAATATATGCAACAAGACTAACAATCGGTCTTATTGAGGGCAAACTTAAAGAGCATAAAAATCTTGCTTTTGCAAGTCTTAATACTGTTGCCCCTGGTCAAACGGTTCGTTTAGGAGCGTTTGAGGTTGAGTTTATTCACGTTAACCACTCAATTCCCGACGCCGTGGCTTTCGCTTTAAAAACCCCCGTCGGAACGTTAGTTCATACGGGTGACTTTAAGATTGATACAACCCCTATTGACGATAGAGTAATAGACCTTG
>JAZSLH010000004.1:0-6170 GCA_045535275.1 Acutalibacteraceae bacterium | reverse complement strand
GGTGTTTGGGTCGGTACAGGTTATAACAGGCATTTTTGCCTGCATATAACTGAGCAGTCTTGAAGGAAAGTTAGGAATTGTAAAACGATGGTCAAGAAAGATAAGGCCAACATCAAAAGCCTTGACAAAATCTTCATATTCTTCTTTAGGAAGTCCGTTTAAAAGCAAAAGATTATTAGGTTTCTCGGTTTCGTAATATTCTTTTAATTTGGGATACTCGGTACCTGTTCCGCAGATTACAAAAAATCTGTCGGTCTTATTTGCATTTGCTTTAAGGCACTGAATTAAAAAAGGTATTCCTTGCGGTCTGCCAAGATTTCCTCCGTAAACGAAAACGGTTTTGTTATCCGGAATTCCCCATTTTTCTCGGATAGTACGGCGTTTTTCAAGGTCTTTTTCATAATTTGCAACCTCTATGGCGTTAGGGCAGATGTGTACACTCTCTGAACTTAAAGACGGGTTATGCTTTAGAAGAAAATCCACATTAGCCTGACTCATACAGCCGATTTTATCACTAAGTTTGTAGAGTTTTCTTTCCTGTTTAAGAAAAGTTTTATAGATGATGGATTGGGGCCCGCTTTTTTGCATCATACCGATATCAACGGCGTTTTGCGGAAAGATATCTTTAAGAAGCAAGTAGGTTTTAGCGTTGTCACGCTTTTTTATGTAAGCAACCGTTCCCGCATGGGTTACGGGGGGCGTTGAGTAAACTACGAGGTCAAACTTTACGCCCTTAAAATGCTTCTTAATTGCATTAATATACTGTCTAGGTAAAAGAAGGGTTGCTATTCCCTTTTCTATAATATTGCATTTGGTGAGATTTCCTGTTTTAACCCTTAAAACCTGACTTCCTTCTTCTTCGTCAAGCGAGGTTTTTTTACCAAACCTTCTTTGGTTAGAGCCGACTACATACACGCTGTTTCCTTGGTTTTTGAGGGCTCTAATAAGGTCAAGTGATATTGAGTGCTTTGAAAGATGAGGTATTGCACTTACAGATAAAAACAAAATATTCATTATGCTCTCCTAATCAGTTTAAAACTTTGAGGCTAAATCGTGTCGAAGCATATCTTCTCCAGATGTATTTAACGCTTTTACTCTTTGGTTGGCTATTGCGTGATTTTTCATAAGGAGTTCTTTATCTTCTGTTTCAACCGTAAAACAGGCTATTCTGTCGGAACTGCTTTTAATTTCCCCGATTTGAGTGCCTTGGCTTTTAAGTTGGTGATATTCATCAATTATTCCATCTCTTAGAAGTTCTTCAAAGCCTTCAAGGTGGTCAAAAGTTCCTGCCTTTCCATATAAAAACTCGTTAATTATGTATTTTTGTTTTTTGTTTGGAACTTCAAAGTGGGGTTTAATACCCAAAGTTAAATCGATAACTGCCTTTACAACATCAAAACCCGAAACGCGTTTTATAAGGCGGAATTTTATTCCTCCGCCCGTTCTGGCGCAAAACTCAATTACCGAAATTTTAGAACCGTCGGTAATAAGTTGAATAAGCATAGGAGAATTTTTAAGGCCAAAGGCATTGGCAATTTTTTGAGCGATTATCTCGATTTCTTGCTTTAAAGATTCAGAAATGTCTGCGGGGTTACGGGTTCTGTGGATAACGAAACCGCTTCCCTCTACTTTATCAGAATTAGAGGTTGTTAGCAGTTTTGCAACCCCTTCTTCAACATATACATCTACCGTAACCTCATTACCCTGGGCAAACTCTTCGGCAACTACCTGTTTGGCTCGGCTAATTTTTTTAGCCTCGTTAAAGGCAATTTTAAATTCTCGGTCATTAAAAACCTTGTTTACTCCCCTTGAACTGTATGAGTCAATCGGCTTTACGATAATTGGATAGTCAAGGTCTTTGATTTTTTCCATATCGCAGTCGGTCATTATTACAAATTTTGAGGTAGGGATACCGTTTTGTTCAAAAATTTTCTTCATATAGGATTTTTTCGACACATTTGAAGCCGTTTCATAATCAATATAACAAGGAAGTCCTAATTCTTCAGAAACCTTGGCAACGACTTCTAAAACCTGGTCAGCACAGACTGTAATAACAAAGTCAACCTTTTCCTTAATCGCTACATCTTTGACTGCATCGGCATCAAGCACAGAAATCGGATAAAATATATCACAATATTTTCTGCCTTCAACCTTTTCGTTCATATCGGCAAGGACAACAGTTACGCCTCTGCTTTTAAGTTGGTTCATTAACTCTATCTGCGGAATTCCGCCACATAATACAAGCGCCTTCATATTATTTTCCTTTCAAACGGCATTTCATTTTATTTAGTTACAGGTTCTTTAACCTCTTCCTTTGCAAAAAGGGCGGGATTTGAAATCGCATCGGATTTAGCAAACTCAATACCGTCTTTTTTAAAGACTACTGCAACAGTTTTAAATAAAATTTTAATATCAAGCCAAAGCGAAAAATTGTTTATGTAATCTAAATCGTATTCAATTTTTTCGGTCCAGGTGAGGTCATTTCTGCCGTTTACCTGCGCTAAACCTGTTATTCCGGGGCGCATATCGTGACGGTGTTTTTGCTCATCAGTATATCTGTTAATCTGCTCCGGCAGAGTAGGTCTTGGTCCGACAAAACTCATTGAGCCACCGATTACATTAAACAGTTGCATAAGTTCATCAAGACTTGTTTTACGGAGAAATTTTCCAACCTTTGTTATTCTCTGACTAGGCCAAAGAGGTTTTCCCTCGCTGTCAAAACTTTCTTCGGGAATAAGCATTGTACGGTATTTATAGATTTTAAATATTTTTTCGTCTTTACCTGCCCTTTCCTGAGTGAAAACGGCGGGGCCTTTAGATGTTGCTCTAATAATAATGGGAATAACAATAAGTACGGGGAATATTATAAGAAGCAAAACAGCCAAACAACCGACAATAATGTCAAAACTTCTTTTTAAAAAGAGTTGAAATTTTCTCATAGTATAACAGTGCTCCCACAATTATGTAATATATTATTTATTATATATCTATTAAAACTTTAAGTCAACTGTTTTAAGGCAAAAAGAGGAAAGACTGCTTAAGTCAAGCAGTCTTTCTTTTTTATTTTTGTTATTTCTTTTTCTTTTGGGCTGTCAGGGCAACCTCGCCGTTAAGATACATTGCGACAAGACCCAGCAGAACTAAAACTGTAGAACTTTTAATCACTATCGGAATTATGGTCTTGTAAATAAACTCACAAATGACCGCCGCTGTATCTCCGCCAACAATAAGTGCGGCAACATATCCGAAAAAGGTCAGACCGCCGACAAAAAGAACTATCATTATTCCGTAACCGAAAACAACTCTCAAAACCTTTGAAATTTTGCTAAGTGCTTTTTTCATTAAATCTAACCTCCTTTAAAGACCTAGTATTGGGAGCCATCCCATAAGAACAACAACCTCAAGAATAAACTGGGCAGCCACCCACCACAAGTCGTTTTTGACCGTTTTAGAAAAGTCGGACTGGGCAATAGACATACCTGCATAAAGACCGAGAGCCAAGGGAGGCGTTATTCCGCACATAACTCCGCAGATACAAGGAAGCATTGCTGCGGCAAGAAGCGGATTTACTCCGACATTTGCTAGAACAGTAACAAACATCGGTCCGAAAATAACAACAAGAGAAGAACCGGGTACTACCATACCCATAAAACAGGTAATAATACAGATTGCGGCAACCGTTCCAAGTTTTCCAAAGTTCCAAGAGGAAATTATTGCACCCATTTCTTCGGCAACATTAAGGTCGGCAAAGAGTTCGCCTATCATATAACCAAAGATACACACTGCAATTGCGGGTACTATGGTTTTGACCGAATCGGAGAACATTTTGGCTATGTTGCTGATTTTTACAACTGTTTTATCTTTAGTAATAAGACAGGCATACATTGCCGATATTCCGCCGATAAATAAAAGAATTGAACTGGACAGGAATTTTGCCCCGTCTGCACCGAGGCGGTCTGTAATAAAGGTAGATTTAAACATAAAGTCTAAAACAAAGGGCAAAAGGATAATTACAGGAAGAAGCATACCCTGCCAACCGGTTTTAATTGAATCTTTAAGGCTAGGGATATCCTCTTTTGCCATAGGCTTTACCTTATAGTACTTGCAAAAGGCAAAGACCATTAAAAGACGCTGTAAAATAAACCAGGCTGAGATTCCCCAAAGGATAATCCAGAACTGACCTGTAGACAGATTTAAAGCGGGATAGAGGGCGGTAAAAGCACCCATTGCGGCAACTATATTAGACGAGGGAGGTATCATATTGCCGAGGTAACTAGCGTTACTTTCAACGTTTGCGGCAAGTTCAGCGGGAAAACCCGAACGCTTCATTGCGGGAATTGTAATTGCACCGGTTGCCATTACATTTCCGGGGCCTGAACCCGAAAGAGCGCCCATAAAACTACTTGCAATAATGGCGGCATAACCCGCGCCTCCCGAAATTCTTCCGAAAACCGAAAGAATTACGGCAATACAACTGTCAATGATTTTTGTTTTTGTCAGAATAATTGACATTGAAACAAAGGCAATCATTGAATAAAGCAGTGATGTAGAAAGACCTGCGTCTATGTAGTCTAAAACATTTGCCCACTTACCCGTAACAGCAAGTAATACTATAAAACTCACTAAAACGGCTTCGTAGACGGGCCTTTTAAAAAGCAGAAACCATATACAGATAACCGCAAGCATTATACCGAGATAAATCAGTGAAAGCGGCATAACACACCCTCCTTTATATTTCTTTTAAGTTATAAGTTCTATATCTTTTAAGTTATATTATAGTTATGATTTTTAAAAAAGTCAACAGTTTTTTGTGTTTTTTATACTTGTTTTTCTTTTATTTTAATGTTATTCTTATACTATCAAATGTTTAGGTTGGGATAACGTATGAATTCAAAACAACTTCAATATGCTGTTTTACTCTCTGAAACGGGTAATTTTTCTTTAGTTGCAGAGCAACTTAACATTTCTCAGCCCGCGCTGAGCAAACAAATTCTATCGCTTGAAAAAGAACTTGGTGTTCAACTTTTTAACCGCAATTCTTCTGCTTCTGTTTTAACCCCTGCAGGAGAACATTTCATAAGAGAAGCAAAAGAACTCCTTTTTAGAGAGCAACAGATGCTCCGCTCGGCAGAACGTTTTAAAAGCAAAGATGTCGGTGCCGTTGTAATTGGAACTACCCCCTTCAGAAGTTCCTATCTTCTGCCTAAAACTGTTAAAAATTTCAGGGAGAAGTATCCCGAAGTGCAAATTAAACTTAAAGAACTTGGCAGCGACATTATAAAAAAAGATGCGGCAGATGGAAAATTTGATTTAGCGATTGTTAATCTCCCTGCAGACGAGTCTGTTTTTGATATTACTCCACTTGAATCTGACAGATTGGTACTTGTTGTACCGAATGAAATTCTTGACAAAATTCCGCAACTAAAAAACACAACCGATGTCGATTTCAAGGACCTTGAACAACTTCCCTTTATTGTGCTTACCCCGTCACAAGAAATGAGAAAACTCTTTGATAACCTTTGCATTACATCATCTGTAACGCCGCAAATTGCAGCCGAGGTTACGGGACTTACTACCGCGTGGCAGATGGTATGTACGGGTATAGGGGCTACTATGCTCCCCCTACAGTTTGTAGAGGAGGTTATGACAAATCAAGAGGTTACGGTAATAAAACTTAATAACACCTCACACCTAAGGCAACCCGCTATTCTTACCCGAAAAGGACACTGTGTTTCTGAACATGCAAAATATATTATTAAACTTTTGACGGAGAAATAAAAGGGATTAACTTTTTAGTTTGCTTACTCTGTGCCGACATTTTTTCGACCGCTGCGAGCGGTGCCCGAAAAAATTTGTCGTGCTCGAGACTTCACCGCTCTGCAAGGCTATCGCGCCTTGCACACGGCTTCGACGAACTCTCGGCCTCAAGAGGCCTCGAGTTTAAATTCAAAACCTAGAAAAAATAAAACAAGAACCAACCTTTTGGTTGGTTCTTGTTTTATTTGGTCCGAGTGTCGAGATTCGAACTCGAGGCCTCTTGAACCCCATTCAAGCGCGATACCAAACTTCGCCACACCCGGAAAAACTGCCATCAACTGACGACTGCGATATAATAGCACAGTATGCAAAAAAAATCAAGCCCTATTTTACATTTATTTATGAAACAAGGA
>JAZSLH010000167.1:0-4050 GCA_045535275.1 Acutalibacteraceae bacterium | reverse complement strand
CCTCGAACGTGAAAGAGGTATTACAATTCTCTCCAAGAATACCTGCGTTATGTATAACGGAGTAAGAATAAATATTATTGACACTCCCGGTCACGCAGATTTTGGTGGGGAAGTTGAGCGAATATTGACAATGGTTGACGGTGTTTTGCTTCTTGTAGACGCTTTTGAGGGTTGTATGCCCCAAACCCGTTTTGTTCTTAAAAAGGCTCTCTCGCTCGGAAAAAAGGTTGTAGTTGTTGTTAACAAGATTGACAGACCAATGGCTAGACCTTATGAGGTAGTAGATGGCGTACTTGACCTGTTTATAGAACTTGGAGCAGATGATGACCAGATTGACTTTCCCGTTGTCTACGCCTCGGGTCGCGACGGATATGCAACACTATCACCCGAAGAAACGGGTACAGACCTTAAGCCGCTTTTTGAAACAATAGTTAACGAAATTTCTGCCCCGGTTGGCGATGCTGATGCTCCGCTTCAACTTCTTTTTTCAAACATTGAATATGACGAGTATCTCGGAAGAATCGGCGTCGGACGAGTTGAAAGGGGAACCGTAACTACCGGACAGTCGGTGGCTCTTTGTCATGCTGATGGAACTCACTCAATCGTTAAAATCAGCAAGATATTTATGTTTGAAGGTCTTAAAAGAGTTGAAGTCGAGAAGGCGACTTTTGGCGATATTATTCAGGTTGCAGGAATTGATAAGTTAAATATCGGTGAAACTGCTTGTGACAGAGAGAATGTTGACCCGCTTCCTTTTGTAAAAATTGATGAGCCGACACTTTCGATGAACTTTATGGTAAACAATTCACCTTTTGCCGGAAGAGAAGGTAAATTTGTAACTTCAAGAAACCTTCGTGACCGCCTTTTTAAAGAGGTTGAAACAAATGTTTCTTTGCGAGTTGAAGAAACCGACTCGGCTGATACTTTTAAGGTTTCGGGCAGAGGAGAGTTACATCTTTCAATTCTTATAGAAACAATGCGCCGACAAGGATACGAATTTCAAGTTTCGCCTCCTGAAGTTATTTACAAGAATATAAACGGAAAACTTCATGAGCCAATTGAACTGCTTATGATTGAAGTTCCGCAGGAATATGTCGGTGCCGTAATGGAAAGACTCGGAACAAGAAAAGCAGAAATTAAGAATATGGGAACCAGAGAGGGCGGTATGTCCCATCTTGAGTTTCTTATTCCTGCACGTGGTCTTATGGGATACCGTTCGCAGTTTTTGACCGACACAAACGGAAACGGAATTATGAGCCATGTATTTGATAGTTATGAGGAATACAAGGGCGATATTGAACAGCGTAACACAGGCTCTATTATTGTTCACGAAACAGGCGAAAGTACAGGGTATGGTCTGTTTAATACTCAAAGCAGAGGTCGTTTGTTTATAGGACCCGGCGTAGAAGTTTATGAAGGTATGATTGTCGGAGAGAATCCAAAGAATGAAGATATCGTCTGCAATGTATGTAAAAAGAAACAGGCAACCAATATGCGTGCGGCCGGTTCTGATGATGCACTTAAACTTGTTCCACACAGTGTTCTTTCACTTGAACAGTGTCTTGAGTTTATCAAAAATGATGAGTTGGTAGAAATTACACCAAAATCAACAAGACTGCGCAAACGAATTTTAGGCAAAGAACAAAGAATGAAATATGAGGCAAGAAACAAATAATGAAATATATTATTCTTGATTTGGAATGGAATAGTGCTTACTATAAACCGCAAGGTCGTTTTATAAATGAAATAATACAAATCGGTGCTGTTGAACTTAACGAAAATTTTGAGATTATTGATACCTTTCAGGTTTACATAAAGTCCCAAATCGTTAAGAAACTAAGCAACCGAGTAATTTCTCTTACAGGTATTACTAACGAGCGTATGAACTCAGGAGTCGGTTTCCGTGAAGCCGTTATGAGATATAACAAATGGGCAGGTAATGATGCTGTTACAATGACCTGGAGCACTTCTGATTTATATGCAATAGTAGAGAATACAAGGTTATTTCTTGATAATTCCGTAAAGTTCAATATTTCAGGCTATCTTGATTTACAGTCGTATATACAAGGGGAATTAAAGATTTTAGGTTACGCTATAACTAATCAAATTTCTCTCATCAATGCGGCGCAGTTGCTCGGCATCTCAACTGATGGCTTTGAACTTCATAACGCAAAAGATGACTCGTATCTTTGCGGATTAATGCTCAAAAAGACTTATAATAGTGAGCGTTTTAATAAACTAATTAAAAATGCTGAAGAAAAGTCGTTTTATGAGCGTCTTTTCTTCAGAGCATATTATATTTCAAAAATTAACGATGAGCGAATAAATAAAGATTTGCTAAAATTTAATTGTCCGCAATGTAAAAAGGCTCTTAAGCGTGAAAATAAGTGGCATTTTAAGAATAATTGGCTCAGATGTGAATTTTACTGCAAAAAGTGTGATATAAAGTACCGAGCCATGTTATCCTTTAAACAAACATACGATAAACTAATAACCAAAAGAAGAATTTTGCCGATTATTAGTGAAAATGGAGCAAAAAATGTCGGTTTGCAACAGTTGTCCGAGAAAATGTAGTGTTGATAGGAATGTAAAGCACGGCGTCTGCGGTGTTGGAAAAGAGATTAAGGTTGCAAGGGCGGGTCTTCACTTTGGCGAAGAGCCTTGTATATCGGGCACAAACGGTTCAGGAACAATATTCTTTAGCGGTTGTTCACTTAAATGCGTAATGTGTCAAAATTACTGTATCAGCCACGAATCTTTTGGAAAGGTTATTTCAAAGGAAAGACTAGTTGATATAATGAAATCTCTTGAAAACAAGGGTGCTCACAATATAAATTTTGTTACACCAAGCCATTATTTTAATGAAATTGTTGACGCTCTTGAGATATATAGGCCAAAAATTCCGCTTGTTTATAATTCAAGCGGATATGACTTAACCCAAAATGTCCAAAAGGACATTTTTGACATTTATTTGTTTGATTTAAAATATTATTCGACTGAAAAATCGCTTAAGTATTCTAAATGCGAAAATTATTTTGAGGTTGCTTCGTCTGCAATCAGTCATGCGGTAAGAATTAAAGGAGAACCTCAGTTTGACGATAGGGGACTTTTAAAAAGGGGAGTTATTGTTCGTCATTTAATTTTGCCCGGCTCAACCAATGATTCAATAAATTTAATTAAATGGCTAAATGACAACACATCCGGTATTATTTTTTCACTAATGTCTCAATATGTGCCTATGTATAAATCGTGTGATTTTCCCGAAATCAACAGAAAAATTACTAAACGAGAATATAATAAGGTGTTAAACGCTTGTTATGAAACAAATTTCTGTGAGACATATATTCAGGACCTTAAAAGTGCCACAACTGATATGATTCCTGATTTTGATTTATCAGGCATTTAATCGCAACACTTCAATGTGTTGCGATTTTTTATTGACTTTTGTAAGAAAGGGGGTTATAATAAAAATATACCCAATTATACAAAATGAAACAGGTTTTGTATAATTGGCGTGATGAGAAACAAAAAAAGAAGACAGTCTGCAAAGACTGTCTTCTTTTTTAGTGGCTTCGGTGTCAAGCGAAGGTCTGCCAAACATTCGCCCGTGGACTATGGACACCGCTTTGACTTTGTTGTTAGCACAACACCGTCGTTGCAAAGCCATTATATACCATAAAACTTAATATGTCAAGAACAAATTTTCGGTATAATTAAAGCCCCCCCTTGTCTAGCAATGCAGACTTGCCGATATGATTACAAATAGCGAAGGCGGAACGGCTCCGCACAACACCTTCCTCACAGCACCAGAGTTGCGTCCCCCCCGCCAAGAATGGCGGGGGGCGGAGGGGGGTGGTTGACCCTTTTAGAAAAAAATCAAGGGGGCGAAAGCGTCCAAAAACGCCGAACTTGTTCGGCGTTCTGCCCCCTTGATTTTGGAACGGAGCGAGGAAAAAGAAATGACGGGGGGAACCGAAAGCCTTCGAGGGAACACGCCAACCCGAAAAAAACAAGGGCGGAGTGCAATTTACCCTTGTTTTTTTCGGGTTT
>JAZSLH010000047.1:0-19028 GCA_045535275.1 Acutalibacteraceae bacterium | reverse complement strand
ATTGCACTCTATAATATAATGGGATATTACGATGATATAAATTATGCAATGGAACAGGCTATGAAGAAAAACTTTATTCGTGATAATTGTAAAGAACTATATTATGTAACGGATAAACTTGATGATTTGCTTCGTTATGTGGAAACTCCGGTTAATAAAATAAGAACGGTCAAGGAATTAAAAGACGGTTAAATGATGCCCTTAATAATTTATTTTGCTTTTTTGATTGTATAGTAATTTTTACGCACCTTTCTTATTAAATAGTATCAACCTCTCTGTTAAATTCGGCAGAGAGGTTGATTTTTAACCAACTTGTCTGCAAATCGAATATGTTCCCCCTTATTTACTTTATGTGTAGAAAAAAACCATACCTTCGAGGGTAGCGGTGTTTGGGTGTGACGAAGTTTTTTAGGGTTTAAATTATTTTCGTTTTGGCAAGGCGAAAAGCGGAGAAATGCTTTACTGCATTTCGAGCATTTTTAACACCGCCAAAGCGGAAATAACAACCGAAAACAAGTCTAAGGCCCAAACGCCGTAACCCTATGGGTATGGTCTTATTTTAACATCATCAGGGGCCATTGCTGCACCCATATTATTAGCATCCTTAATTCCAAAATCAATAATCTTACCGACTGTACAACTATCTACTATAATCCCGTTACCTTTTGATAGAACTGCTGCTCCGGAACCTGTAACCGTCCACTGAGAAGTAAGGGGGCGAACACCACCATACTCTAATGGGAAGCGATATTGACGCTCTGCAGAACAGAAATGTGACGATGTAACCGCAACTGCTGTTTGCGCAGCACCACTTTCAATACTTATTGCAGCATTTATAATAGTTAACGCCATTGTTGAACAAGCGCCATAAACTCCCATAAACGGTATTCCTAAATCCATAAGTCCAAATGAACTTGCGGTGCACTGATTTAATAAATCTCCGGCAAAAATCAAGTCAACATCACTTGCTGTAATATTGCATTTTTTAAGTGCAATTTCAACTGAGTGTTTCTGAAGCATACTTTCTGCTTTTTCCCAAGAATCTTGTCCTAAAATACTATCATCAAAACACTTGTCAAAACTTTTTCCCAAAGGACCTTGCGCTTCTTTTGGTCCAACTACACCGGCAGAAGATATAATGGAAATTTTGTTTTCGAAACTTAAACTTCTCTTACCAATTTTATTCATAACTTCACCCCAAATAGATTTATTATTATGATTTACTTTAAAAAATGCTTTATACAGTTAAAGATAATTAATGAACTAAATATAAAAAAATACGACATAGCCGATTATGGCTATGTCGTATTTTAACGGTAAATACTTTTAATTTTAAATTAGTTCTTCAATTTTTGGAACCTTCTCAAAAGTCATTTGCTGACTATTCTTTGGGTGAGTAAAAGAAAGATAGACCGACCTTAAAGCGATACCTTTTTCGTTATATTTACCACCGTATTTTCTGTCGCCAAGAATAGACATTCCCCGAGACGAAAACTGAACTCTTATCTGATGTGTTCTTCCTGTAAAAAGTTTAACTCTCACAAGTGTGTTATCGCCTATCTGCTCAATCACCTTATAAGAAAGTTTTGCTTTTTTCACTCCCCTACGTTCACTTTTTACTACGTAGGTTTTGTTTTTAGACGAATCCTTAAACAATAAATCCTCAAAAATTCCTTCATTCTCAGCGGGATATCCGCTTATTATTGCAACATATTCCTTATCAAAATTTGATAAATCAGCAGATGTTTTTGATGCACAGTCGCCAGATAAGGCGTAGACCATAATTCCCGAAACGTCTTTATCAAGGCGATGTACAGGATATACTTCTTTGCAGTCTAATTCCTTCTTTAAAAGGTCAGGCATATTTATTTTTCCCGATGCGTCCTTTGCTGAAAGTACGCCTGAAGGTTTAAAACACACAACAAGATCTAAGTCTTTATAAAGAATTTCCATTATTTAATTTTTCTTCCTTCAAGATAAAAGCGTTTATCGTCTGCGTGACCCATTGAAAAGGTTTTTCGGGGTAAAGAGCCGTCAAGAATTACGGCATCGAACAGTTCTTCCTTTTTCATACCGTTGAAAAGAAAACCGACGGTATTGTTATTTTTACATAGTTCTCTAACCGAGTCTATACCGTGAATATAATCAATTTCAACCTCGGGGTGTAGTTTCAAATAATCGTCAAGATAACCTTGAAGCGTTCCAACGGGAAGTTTGGAGGTTGCGTTAAGAGAAAGTTCGACCTCAGATATATTATCAATTACAGAAAACTTATGAATAATATCCGACTCATTATTGCAGTTTTGGAGATTTAAATAGTTTATAATATCCGTTTTATCGGCTCCAAAAAGAACGCGGTAAATAGGTTCAAATTCAATAGCGGGGTTATGAATATTAACTATTTCAACAAGGGCATAACGTGAAAGCAGATTGCCGCTTAGTTTATAACATTCTTTAGCAGTTGCAAGAGAATGATTCCCGTCGCCAACCGCAAAAAGAAGACCGTCTTGAACAAGATTTCCAAGACAAACATTTATTTTGTCTTGGTCTTTTTCTTCAATTCGATATCCCTCAATATGACCTCCGTTTTTCATAAGGTTAAAATTATAAAGCGGTTTGAGTTCCTTTTTCTTTAAACTAACGGTACTAAAAACCGAATCTTTAGGGTCGTCAATAAAAATAAGGATATGAGGAAACTCAAGCAGTGCATCTTTACGAATTGCGACTCTTGGCGGTATTCGTGAAGCAACGGTCTGCTCAGTAGCACGGGTTAGTGTTTTCGAGCCCGATTCATATTCATAGTCTTCAAGGTCAATAAGTCCAAGAATTCCTTGACGGATTGCTCCTCCCGAAATTTCTCTTTCGATATATACCATACAGTTTTCTTCGCAACTGAAAACATTGTCCTTAATATATTCATTCATTGTAGCGTTGATTTTTTCAACTCTTTTTTCCGATTCATTTAAATAGATTTCAGGAAGAATTAGCCTAAGGGTTGACGTGGTTAAGCCAACAATATTTTCAACATCGTTCCAATATTTTTTATCAGAGGTATACTGGTCGCAAGCAATAACCGACCATTTTTCAAAACTTTCTTTTGGAATTAAAATATCAGCCGGATATAAATATTTTTTCATATTATCACTCTCCAAATACATAAAGATATTTTAATATATTTAAACTGATTTATCAAGCAAAAAAACTGTGCGGTTGAGTATCCGCACAGTTTTCTATTTATTTTCATTACAGTTGCCTTTAGAGGAACATTCTTTTGAGTAAGGACAACCAATACATTTTTGTCCTTTTTTCTTCGAGTTTACTATATACCAAACAGCAAGACCGACAACCGCCAAAACAAGTAAAAATATTATAACATTATCCATAATATTATGCCTTTTCTAAAGAATAACTAATTTTATTTGTTCTGTTGTTACGAATAATTAAGCACACAACTATTACGATAAAAAGAATTACAGCAAAAAGACCGCATATTGTTGCAAGTAAATTTAGTGTTTGCGGGGCTGTAAATAAAGTGCCTAAAGTATAGGTCAGATATCCAACACTATATCCTACACCAATTTGAAAACCGATTGCACCAAAAAGCCACTTTTTACTTTTAAGTTCAGCATTCATAGCACCGATAGCAGCAAAACAAGGCGGAGTGAAAAGATTAAACATAAGATAAGCAAGAGCGGCTACTTTTGTTATTGCCATAACACCCGCGACGCTTTCTCCTGCACCTTGAATAAGAGCAAGTTCTTCGGTATCAATGAGGTTTTCAAGTCCTACAAAGCATACCGCAAGAGTACCTACAACATTTTCTTTAGCAATTAAACCCGTAACTGCAGCGGCAGCAAGTTCCCATGAAAGCACACCAACAATAGGAAAGATAATATACGCAATCGGAGTCGCAATAGTTGCAAGAATAGAAACATCTGCAGTTTCGGCCTTTGCAAAGTTCCAAGAGAAAGTCTGCATAATCTGTACCGCAGCATTACATACAAGAATTATAGTTCCTGCCTTAACAATATATGACCAGCCTCTTGAGAACATTGACTTGGTAGCGTTCCAAACACTTGGAATCTTGTACTCGGGAAGTTCGATTATAAAGAAAGATTTTTTATGCTTATATCCTGTGATTGCATTTATGACAAAAGCACTCACAAAGATGATTATAATTCCCAGAAAATACATCAAGGGTCCAATCCACATTGACTCGCCAAAGAATGCACCTGCAAACAAAGCAATAACGGGAAGTTTTGCACCGCAAGGCATAAAAGGTGTTAGCATTGCGGTCGCTCTGCGTTCTCGCTCGTTGCGTATTGTACGACAAGCCATTACACCGGGAATTGAACAACCCGTTCCAATTACAAAAGGAATAACCGATTTTCCGGAAAGGCCAACCTTTTTAAAGATAGGGTCTAAAACAACCGAAACTCTAGCCATATAACCGCAGTCTTCTAGCAGTGCGATTAAAAAATACATTACCATTACCAGAGGCAGAAAACCAACAACAGCAATAACCCCGCCGATGATACCGTCAACGAGCAGTGACTGAAGTATGGGGGCTGCATCAGAAACTAGTTCTGCTACAAAACCTTGAAAAATTTCCAACAGAGTAACAAGCCCCGGAACAGTAAACCCGTTATTAAGTTCATATCCTTCAGCAATCCAGGTTCCAAGAGTAGATTGTGATATATAAAAAACAAGAAACATAACAACAGCAAAAATAGGAATTCCTACCCAACTGTTAGTAAGAATGGAGTCTACTTTATCCTGAACATTTCTTTCTCTTGTCAAAATCTTTCGGGTTTCTACTTCACTAACTATCTTATTTACAAACTCGAATCTTTTTTTATCTGCCAAAATAACAGAAGACTTATCGGTTAAGTCCATATTTTGCTGATTATAATTTGGAGTTGGCTTAGTTCCAACAAGAGAAACTGCGTCTTTAATAAGCACTTCAAGGCCTTTTTTCTTAGTTGATACTGTTTTTATAACAGGACAACCAAGTTTTTCAGATAGAGCCTTTTGATTTATTTTAGTGTGCTTTTTGTCGTTAATATCACATTTATTAAGAGCAACAACTACAGGTATTCCAAGTTCTAAAAGTTGGGTAGTGAAGAAGAGACTTCTGCTTAAATTTGTAGCATCAACTATATTGATAATAACATCGGGATTCTCATTTTTGACAAAGTCACTTGTAATACTTTCTTCACTTGTAAAAGGTGACATAGAATATGCGCCCGGTAGGTCAATAACAACAATATCTGCGTCGAAAAAACTTTTCTTTATAGGGCTTTCTTTCTTTTCAACGGTGACGCCAGCCCAGTTACCCACCTTTTCATTTTTTCCCGTAATAGCGTTATATAAGGTAGTCTTTCCGCTATTTGGATTTCCCGCAAGTGCTATTTTCATAAAATATCCTCCGTACAGTTAGCGGCGGCTAACTATTATTTAAAAAATATCGTGGGGTGTTCCCCACCTCTATATTATGATGGACTGTGCAAGTAAATTATCAATGTTATAGCGTCCATCTTTTACCGAAATTATGCTTCCACCCTTAAGGTGAGATATTACGGTTATAGGTTGACCTGCGTAACAGCCCAAAGAAAAAAGGAAGGCGTCAAGTTCTTCGTCATCTGTAAGTATTTGCTTTATAATATATTCTTCTCCTACAGTTGCCGATTTAAGATTCATAAAAGCCACCCAACTAATTTAAAGCATTTAGTTAGCCTTTGCTAACCATAGATATTATAATACCCTAATTTTCATTTGTCAATTGATTTTTTTGGTAAAATAATGAGAGTTGAATTTTTCATAAAAATATGCTACAATTATGCTAATAAATGTGAGGAGATTTTAGATGAATTTACAAGAATCAGGCGAAATGTATCTTGAAACTATTCTTATTCTATCCCGAAAACAGTCGACTGTAAGAGCAATTGACATTAGCGAATATATGGGTTATACAAAGCCTAGCGTCAGCAGAGCATTAGGACTTTTAAAAGAAGGCGGATATGTTGTTGCTGATAAAGATGGTTTTTTAAGTCTAACAGAAACCGGACTGAAAACAGCAGAAAAAATTCTCGCAAGACACACGGTTATTTCTAAATATTTAATTAAACTCGGCGTTGCTCCTGAAACTGCATCAAACGATGCTTGTAAAATTGAGCATGTGATAAGCGAAGAATCGTTTAAGGCTATAAAAAACAACTTATAATTAATCCAAAAAATCCGCGGGAACACTAAGTTTCCCCGGATTTTAAATTTCATTCTTTTATAACTGCATAATTATACAAAGTATCAATTACCTTATCATAGGCTGCAGCCTGTTGTATATTAATTTCATCAAATCCAAGTTCGAGTAAATTTCCATTATACTTCTCTTCAAGTTTTACTCTTTTTTCTTCAATATCCCGATTTGTTAATTCAGAATCAAAAATATGAAGCAGATAATAAGCGACTAAATAGGTATCCATAGTGCTTTGAACATCATAAATCATGATATGTTCTTTAAGTTCTTCTGCTGTTATCCCATTATTACTGATATATTGATTAACGGTTGTCCCCTGCTCGACACAGAGTTTCGAAAAGGCTTTATATGCCTCATCAAAAAGAAGTTCAGATTCTTTTTCTGGATAGTCTTTTATTGAAGCAACATCATAAGCATTTTGGAAGATACAAACACCTATTGCATATCTGTCAGCCTTGTCCTCATAGTCTTTAAGTGAAGAAAACCCAAATTTTTTTGCGTCTTCATCGGTTGGATAAGCGCCCTTTACAGCATAATTTACTGTTACATTATATGTTGCACTTTTACCGGCAACTTCTTCATTTATAAAATCTTCGGGAAGAGTTAGTTCAAGAGTTACGGTTTTGCCGATTTTTGCACCTATAAGTCCATCTTCAAAGCCAGGCACAACAAAGGTATCAGAGCCTATTTTAAGGTCATAGTTTACTCCCGTTCCATGTAAAAAAGTATCTCCAGCACAGTAGCCTAAATAACTTAAATTAACTATATCTCCGTATTCGACGGTTCCGCTTGTTGCTTCATAATTTAATGCAGTACCAAAACTCTCTGTATAATAATTTCTTATCGCATCAACATATTCGAAAGACTTGCGGTCAACATCAAAAGAAAAGTCCTCTAAAGATACAAATTTCTCCATATCATAATTATAATACAGATTATTACCGCAACCGACTAACATTAACAAGACTGATAAAAACGAAAAGATAACTATTGATAGTTTTTTCATATAGTTATTCTTCCTTTAATTGATTTAACGAAGTCGCCTTAAGATAAGCGTTGATAAATCCGTCAAGGTCTCCGTCCATTACAGCACCTACATTTCCGCTTTCAAAGGAAGTTCTGTGGTCTTTTACAAGGGTATAAGGCATAAAAACATACGACCTTATCTGAGAGCCCCAGGCAATTTCTTTTTGAACACCTTTAATGTCTTCTATTTTGTCAAGATGTTCTCTTTCCTTGATTTCAATAAGTTTTGATTTCAACATTTTCATCGCCATTTCACGATTCTGATGTTGACTTCTCTCGTTCTGACAAGCAACAACGATTCCCGTTGGAAGATGGGTTATTCGAATTGCTGATTCGGTTTTGTTGATATGCTGACCGCCCGCTCCACTTGAACGGTAGGTGTCAACCCTTAAATCTTCGGAACGGATTTCAACCTCAACACTGTCGTCAATTTCAGGCATTACATCGAGCGATGCAAATGAGGTATGTCTCCTTCCTGAAGCATCAAAAGGTGAAATACGAACAAGTCGGTGGACACCTGCTTCACTTTTCAGATAACCATAGGCGTTTTCGCCTTCAATACGTAAAACAGCGCTTTTAAGTCCTGCCTCATCGCCGTCAAGAAAATCAATCATCGCAACTTTGAAACCGTGTGATTCGGCCCAACGGCTATACATTCTTACAAGCATTTGATTCCAATCCTGTGCCTCGGTTCCGCCTGCACCTGCGTGAAAGGTCAAAATAGCATTACTGTTATCATACTCACCTATAAGAAGAGTTGCTAGTCGCATTCTTGAAAGCAAATTTACAAACTCTTCAATTAAAGAAGAAGCCTCTTCGAGTTCAGAAAGGTCTTGTGCCTCATTTGCAATTTCAATAAGAACTTTTGTGTCTTCATATAAAGATGAAAGACGGTCATACTCTTCAATTTTACTTTTAAGTTTGCTTGTTTTCTGAACCACTGTCTGTGACTTTTCAATATCGTCCCAAAAACCAGGGGCAGCAGACTGTGCTTCAAGTTTTGCGACCTGCTCAATAAGACTATCATAGGCAATAGCATCTTTAAGGTCGTAAAGTTCTTCTTTATAGGAAGAAAGTTTAAGTTCAAGTTCTTCGAATTCGAGCATATTACTTTCCTTTCCTTAAGAGAAAAGCACACCAATTATCTTTAGTGCGTCTCTCAATTATTTCAAAGCCAAAGCGTTCAAATGCCGAAACCACATCACTTTCGCGGACATCAATAATGCCTGAAGTGATAAGAAGTGCGTTATCGTTCATATAGTTATCAACATTTTCCAGAAGTTTTATGATG
Organism: Acutalibacteraceae bacterium; assembly: GCA_045535275.1. Classification (GTDB taxonomy): domain Bacteria; phylum Bacillota; class Clostridia; order Oscillospirales; family Acutalibacteraceae; genus SFWF01. The sequence continues at coordinate 10,455 of JAZSLH010000047.1, read as the reverse complement.
ACATCGGCAACTATGTTTGCACAAACAATGTCATATTTTTCTGTGATTTTATCTGCAAGGTCGCCAACAAAATATCTTGTCTTGTCCGCAACATTATTTATTTGAGCATTTTCTCTGGCAACCTTAACCGACTGTGTATCAATATCAACGCCCGTAGCAAAGGTTGCACCGAGAAGGACCGAGGCAATGCTTAAAATTCCACTACCACAGCCAATATCAAGTACTTTTGAAGATTTAGTTGTATGTTTTTCAAGCATTTCAAGACAAAGGGAGGTTGTTGCATGGGTTCCTGTGCCAAAAGCGGCACCTGGGTCAATACTTAAAACGACTCGTCCTGATGTATTATTATAGTCTTCCCAACTAGGTCTGATAACAAGTTTGTCCCCGATTTCGGTACATTTAAAAAACTTTTTCCAGCCGTCAGCCCACGAAGAATCGTTAACCTCACGACTAACAAACTCAAATGGTATTTTCGAGGCTGAAAGAAGTTCTTTTATATATTCGGCAATTTCAACTACATTATCTTCCTCTGAGATATAAATATGAATTATAGAAAAATTGCGGTCTTTTTCGAGGAGTTCTTGCTCGATAAGGTCAACATGTGCAATTTCCCAAGATTGTTCAATAAGGTCAGAATAATCTTCAACATAAATCCCGTAAGATACCGACATATTAGCAATTGCTGACGCCTTTTCCGTATATTCAGAATTAACTTTTATACAAATTTCAGTCCAATTCATAACTTAACTCCATTTCGCAATATTCTTTATTATATCATATTTTTTAAAAAAATAAAGAAGTATTTCATATGATTTTCTATTGATTTATTTTAGCGTATATAGTAAAATTATTCTATATATTGTTTTGGAGGGATTCATTTGATTTGGCATAACTCTACTCCCGAACAGGTTCTTGAAGAACTTCAATCGGACAAGCAAAACGGTCTTTCTGCTTCAGAAATATTGCCGCGTCTTAAAGAGTATGGTAAAAATGAATATCGCGATACTGAAAAAAAGAATCTTTTTTACTGCATACTAAATGAATTTAAATCAGTAGCAGTACTGTTATTACTTGCTATTTCAGTTATATACTGGATTCTTGTATCGATTATAAATATTCAAGGTTGGCAAAACAGTCTTGTTGTGATTCTTGTTGCTTTTTTTGTTGCTGTAGTTACCGGAATTTGCAAGTTTATATCAAATAATCAAAACGAACGACTTAAAAATAAAGTTTCGTCTACTGTTACCGTTATTCGCGACGGAAAAGAATTATCAATTGATAAAAAACTTTTGGTCCCAGGCGACATAATGGTTTTAAAAACGGGCGACTATATCCGAGCCGACGGAAGACTTATAGACGCGTATGTTCTTAAGTGCGACGAGTATAATGTTTCGGGAGAGACAGTTCCGGTTGACAAAATTCCAGAAGGACTTTATGAAGATATCACTCCCCTTGCAAAACGCTATAATATGGTTTACTGTTCAAGCGTTGTAGTAAACGGTAAAGGACTCGCCGTTGTTACTGAAACGGGTGATTCTACCGAAATTGGAAGGCAAAATAACCTTGCAACCGTGGTTAGTATTGATGAGAGTATACTAAATACAAAACTGTTAAAACTGAAAAAAATATGTAACACAGTAGCACTTGTCTCCTTCGCTGTTATCTTTCTTATAGGAATTCTTGCAAATTTTTTCTCTGATGCGAATTTTGCCGGTATTGTTGTGTCACATTTATTCCTTTCTCTTGCTGCTTATGTTGCCTCTGCAACCGCTGCAATACCAATGCTTCTTACCATTGCAACAACCTTTTCTGCTTTCAGACTAAATCTTTCGGGTGTAACTATAAAAGATACTAAAACACTCGAAGACCTTAAAGATATTTCAGTCATCTGTGCAGATAAGACAGGCACTTTCACAACTGAAAATTTCCGAATTGTTAAGATATTTAACGGCAGAAACACCGTTGACCTAACTGTTGAAAACTGTGACGAGGCTTGTGCTGCAGTTTTAAGACTTGCGCTTATTTGCAGTAATCTTCGACATGATGAACATACTGAACGACACTCAAATAATATTGAGAGGACGATAGAATCGGCTTGTATCAAATATTTGGGTGTAAATAAAAACGATATTGATGGTATGTATCCAAAACTTGCCGAACTGCCCTTTGATTCAGAGCGTCGTCTTATGACAACAGTAACTGCAATTAACGGAAGTCCTGTTGCCATTATTAAGGGTGCTCCAGAAATTATTGCTGAGCGTTGCACAAATATTGAGCAGAAGGAAATTGATGATATTACTACCGAATATGCTAAATCCGGATTAAAGGTTATCGCGGTTGCAATTAAATATCTTGACGAAATTCCCGCAAATCCAAACAGTGACGAACTTGAACATGAACTTACTTTTACAGGAATAATCGGTTTTGCTGACGAAATTGATATAGAAGCAGTTAACCTTTATAAAGAATGTAAAAAATCAGATATTCGCGTTATTATGATTACAGGCGACCACCTTGAAACCGCAATAAACACAGCATACCGAGTTGGTATTATCTCAAGCGAAGAATCCGCAATAACCGGTGAACAACTAGCAAAAATGGACGACATTACGCTTAAGGATAATATACATAAATATTCTGTTTTTGCCAGAATTTCACCCGAAGATAAAATGCGTATTGTCACAGTCCTTAAACAATGCGGTGAAAAAGTGTTTATTACCGGCGACAGTCTTTATGATGCAGAAGCATTAAGCACCGCAGATTTTGGTTGTGCGCTCGGTCGTACTGCTTCGGATATGATTAAAGACCGCGCCGACCTGGTTGTAAATGACAATAGATTTAAAACTATTGTAAAAGCAATTAAGGAAAGCGGAAATGTTTTTGTCGCTATTAAAAAGTGTATAACGTACTATCTTACATATAATATTTCAATTTTTACTACCTTAATCTTAAGTTTGCTCATCTTTGGTAAAACACCTATTTCAGTTGCAGGGATAATGACCTTATCGCTTATTTCTCTAATACTTCCCTGCCTTACAGTTATGGCTGAAAGCGCAAAAACCCCGTTACATCTAGTTCCATATGGAAAAGTTTTATTTGATAAGATATCCATTTTCCGTTTTGCTTTACCTTGCGCTATTATATCACTCTTCTCAATTATCGGCTTTGCAGTTACGCTTCCCGTCAGTTACGAGTCAGCCTGTTCAACAGTATTTGCAGTTTTAACCTTTTCGTTTGCCGTACATGCTTTTAGCACCAACCTATCACAGACTGTCATATCAAAAAGTGCATTTACTTCTCTTTTAATGCCGATTGTATGTGTTGCAAGTTTGATTGTTTACCTAATCAATCTTCTTTCTCCTGTTGGCTATCTTCTTTCTCTTGAAAGTCTTTCTGCTTTTGGATGGATTCTTGCCCCCATCTGCGCTCTGATTATTTTTACTGTTGATGAAGCCTTAAAAATTGTCCAACTAAAAAAGACACGATAAATGATAAAAAAAGCAGAACTAACTTTCGTTAGTTCGGCTTTTCCTTTATTTCAGTAAAGAAATTGCTTCAGACAAAGTTGAAACTCCTATTAGGTCAATATCTCCTTTAACAGATGAAAGATGTTTAAGACAAGATTTTGGAACAACGCATTTTGTAAAGCCAAGTCGCTTAGATTCATTAACCCTTTCAAGAATTCTGGGGACCGTTCTTACTTCTCCCGAAAGTCCAATTTCGCCTAAAATCACCATTTCATCGGGTATTGGGTAATCTCTGACGCCCGAAACAAGTGCCATTGCAACGGCAAGGTCAACTGCGGGTTCTTCAAGTTTAAGTCCGCCAACGATATTTAGATATGCGTCAAGGCTTGAAAAATAAAGTCCCTCGCGTTTTTCAAGTACAGCAAGTATAAGATTAAATCTGTTATAGTCATACCCTGTGGACATTCTTCTTGGGTTTCCAAACCCAGTTGCCGTAACAAGTGCCTGTACTTCAGCGAGAATAGGTCTGGTACCTTCAATAACACAGGTTATCGCAGAACCGGAAACATTGCTTATTCTGCCCGAAAGAAGCATTGCAGAGGGATTTTCAACCTCTACAAGACCGCCCTCGGTCATTTCGAATACACCTATTTCGTTAGTTGAACCAAAACGGTTCTTAACCGCCCTTAAAATTCTATAGGCTTGGTTTCGCTCACCCTCAAAATAAAGCACAGTATCTACAATATGCTCTAATACTTTAGGACCCGCAATTTCTCCACCCTTATTGACGTGTCCAACAATAAGTATCGGTATATCAAGACTTTTTCCAACACCCAAAAACATATTAGCAGATTCACGAACCTGTACAATGCTTCCATAGGAAGAAGACAGTTCATCAATCTTCATAGTCTGTATTGAATCAATCATTACAAGGTCGGGCTTTGCCGATTTAATATACTCACAAATTGCCTGAACATCGGTCTCTGCCATTATCAGTATGTTCTCACCAGATACTCCAAGTCTGTTTGCTCTGAGTTTAAGTTGTACCGCAGATTCCTCGCCTGAAACATAAAGAACTTTAAGGTTCTTGCTTATATTTTTACAAATTTGAAGAAGAATTGTAGATTTACCTATTCCCGGGTCACCGCTTATAAGCGAGACTGAGCCCTTAACAATTCCTCCGCCAAGCACCCTGTCGAGTTCGGGAATATTTGTCTTAAAACGGTGCTCGTTTTCAACCGTTATTTCGTTAATTGTTCTGGCAACAGAGTTTACCTTGTGCATAGATACGCCGGAAGATGTCTTGGCAACATTTATTACATCTTCTTCCATAGTATTCCATTCTAAGCATTTTGGGCATTTACCAACCCACTTAGGAGTTTCAAAACCGCAAGAAGAACATATAAATACAGTTTTAAATTTAGAAGCCATTATTTCACTCCTAATCATAAAAATTTAACTATATCTATAATAACATTATTTTATTCAGGTTTCAAGACTGTTTTCTTTATCGTAATAGTCTAATATTCCGCAATAAATTGAAAATGCTGTTTGACACTGATAATCGTCACTTTTAAGTAAAGCGAGTTCTGTTGGATTGCTTAAAAAACCGCATTCGACAATAACCGCAGGTATCTGTGCATTTTTCATTAAATATATGGATTTATCTGCTTGTTTAATTGTTCGCGTGTTTTTCGGTTGAATAAGACCTACAATGCGTTGTTGAATCGACTGTGCAAGTATTTCGGAAGAATCACAGTTAGGCGAATAAAAAACTTGTGCACCAATCGCACTAGAAGTTGTAAACTTATTAAGATGAATGCTAACAAAAACGGCCTGAGGATTTGAACTTATAATCTCAAGCCTTTTTTTCATATCACTTACTTTCCGCTTGGAGATAGGCTGATTGCTATCTGTTTCAATACCTGTATCCTCGGACCGAACCATTATTACATCAAAACCGCCCTGCTCAAGCAGTTGTTTCGTTTTAAGGGCAATAGAAAGATTTATGTCCTTTTCCTTTGTTCCGTCAGACGCTTCAGCACCGCCGTCAAACCCACCGTGGCCGGCATCTAGAATTATCTTTTGTTTGGCTATTTTTGGAGATGATTGTACACTTTGTGCATTATCTTTATTTGTAAATACAGATATCACAATAAAACTAAAACAAATCAAGCAAACAGCAAATTTTCTCAATCCAACCATCTCTCCTAAACGTTTCGGGAATTAAATAACTTTTTTCTTTGCAGCAGACAACACGCCCATAACTCCACCAATCATAGCAGAAATGACAGTTATTAAAGCATGATATAATGATATAAACGAAAAACCGCTTTCACTAAATATTAAAGAAAAGAAAAAAATAAGTGCATATAGCACCAGCCCACAAATTGCTCCGTTAAGTAGTCCTCCTGATTTCAATTTTCTTGACGATAAAAACCCCGATATGAAAGCACCCGCTCCGACACAAATCGCAGATATTGGCGAGGATAATTCCTCGGGCATATCTGTTGCAAGGCAAAGTGCTGCTGCAAGAAGCATTGATGCTATGCTGAAAATTATTCCAACCAATAAAGAAAGACCGTATATAACCGACTTCTCACTCAAGTTATATTTAATTTCTCTGCTCATAGTTTATCCCTCCAACTAACTATATGAACAGTTTGAAAAATATATGAAAAGGCAGATAGGATATCCTATCTGCCTTAAAATTACCTTTGAACTAAATGTCTTCGTGAATGGTCATGTTCTGCTGAACTGCCCAACGAGCAATCTTCTGCTTGGTATGGTCGCTAACCGACTCAATAACAAGAGCGTCTTCTTTAATTGAAACAACTCTTCCGTAGAAACCGCCTATGGTGAGGATTTCGTCGCCAATTTGAATATTGTTACGCATTTTTTCTTCTTCTTTTTGCTTTTTACGCTGAGGACGAATCATAATAAAGTACATAACAACAAACATAAGAAGGATAGGAACAATCATTAAAATAGTTTCCATAAGTCCTCCGGATTGAGTTTGCTTTGCTAACAAGATTAAATCCATATTTTAAACCTCCAAAAATGTTACAGATAATATTATACACAATATCTTAAAGTTTTGCAAGGGTTATTTAACTTTGAGTTCTTCAACAGCCGCAACTGCATCATCATTATTATCAGTTAATAAGAAAATTACAAAACTACCATCAACTTTTAAAACGGAATTGTCCATTCTTATTTTGAAATCTGGGTCATACATACCTTTATCACCTTGAGAAATTGTCAATTTTCTCTTTTCAATTAACGATAAAAGTCTTTCCGTATTATCATCAGATTTTGCTTTAAGTATGGCCACTTCATAAGTTGTGGTCCCCGCAGCAACATAAATCGCATAATCGTCAAGTAATGAAAATTCATCTGACTCGGTAAAAAGTCCGTCACTCCACAGTGACAGTGAAAAAGCGTCTAAATTATTTTCAGACTTTATATATTTGTGTTCAAATTGAGGTGCGTTAGTAACAGATACAGCAGCATTTAAAATGTCTTCACACTTAACATTTGAAGGAAATGCCGTATTAGAATTACACCCGCAAAGCAAAATTAACACGGCAAAAATAACTATCAAAAAATTTATTGTATTTTTCATGCTACTATCTCCTAAGGCATTTCTAATAAGGACAAGTTTTTTGCACTGCAAATTTCAGAGATGCTTTCAATTATTAAAACTTTATCTATCTCAGATGTTTTTATAATTTCTGCAACACTTCCTGAGAAATATCGCAAATCAATCATTACTATATCAAAATGTTGTGCAAGAAAAGGTGCTAAACTATCAGCATAACTATCACGAACAAGAAGAAGCTTTTCACGATTTGCATTTGGAAGAACTATGTCAACTCTTTCGTGGTTTCCACCTAGAAAAACTGCATATTTATCGGCTGTTTCAAGTTTTTCAAAATCATAAAGTTCTATATTTTTGCCATCGGCTACAATTTCATACTTACTGTCATCGCTATACCTATAAATCTCTATAGTATCTCTTTTTGACAGATAAAAGCCTGATGTTCTCATAGATGTTCCGCAAAAAGAATCACAAATCGTTTCAATTTTAAATTCGTCTTTGTTTTTTGGACTATATCCCAGAGTTTCTCCAAGTTTCGCATATGTAGTATAGGCTCCGTGGGTATTATAATGGTGGTCTGTTTTATAATACTCGTTACTTTCACAAAGCAGTGACTTTATGTCAATACTTTTAATACCAAATTTGTAAGTGAGTTCATTAAAATTTTTCCATATTAAATCATCACTACATTTAGAATATCCTGACGGTAAATATTCTCTATAAACATCTATTGTTCTTGGAAGTGCCGCCACATAAACATTAACCCCGACATTCTTCTCAAGGGTTGAGACCGCTTTTAGATTATCTGTCAGTCGTTCTTCGGCAGTATCTGGTCTGGGAATCAAAACACCATTTTTAGCCAAAATCACTCCATTGTTTTCTCTTTTGAACTGAAGAATTTCAGAGTATGCTTTTATGCAAATAAATTCATCTCTACATGGAAACTGGTCTGCAAGATAACGTCCTATCTGTAAAGTGTATTCTCCCGATAGAAGTTTCTGAGAAGAAAGCGTTGGAAATGTTGTTAGACTTCTATTCTCTGAGTCAGAAAAATTTGAGTCTTCACTAACCAAAAATGTTGTAGAAAGTATAAGTATTAACAGAGAAATTATAATAATATAAAATTTATCAAATATATTTTTCATAATTATCTTAAGTTTAAAATTGTTGCATTAGAATTTAAAAGCATTAGTTTTAAAAGATTACGCTCAGAATACATATATATTACATAATCCGGACCGGAATTTCTTATTATTTCACTAGGCAAAACATAGTTGTCAAATTCGCCCCAATATACCGTGTTGAAACGGTCATTTATCATATCATAAGAAACCTTTCCAAATGAGTCGCGCATGATAGCAGCCGTGGGAAGTCCCACACCTTTATTATTCTTAACAACTGCAGATGCAGCATTATCATCACCAAGATATAGCGCAGTATTTGAATGATATACATTTTTTAAGGTTGAGGTTGGCATTTTAAGTGAATATAGCGTGGTTAGTTCCTTAATTTTAGAGTTAGGAACAAGACCACTCTTTCTATCGGTTTCAAACGCCAATCCACTGGGTAGATTAAACAGTGCGTCTCCGCCATTCATTTCAGTAGTATAAAAACCCATTTCTGAAAGTGAACGGGGTTTAGCACTTGGGAATTTTTTAGATATATAATTAAATAAATCATATGTACCCCAATATGCACCATAAGTAGACCAATGAGAATCTGTGTGTTGAAAAATTTGATATCCTACGCCGTCATTTCTATGCGCTTTCATTGTTGAAATCGGATATATAACCTTTGCACCCTTACTTTCTGCGATACGCTTAAATTCATCATATAACCGTTGACCTTTTGCTTTAGAAAACTCCGACGGTACTGTTTCAGGATAAATATCAGCAGAAGTTGGAATTATTAAAAAGATAGGTTCAGCGCCTGCATTTTTGGCAACAGATACCATATTACCTATGTTTTTTTCTGCTGTACTCCTCATGTTATCTGTGAAATTTGAGGTCGAAAGGCTGTAACTTAATAAGGCACTGTAAAAATGGATTCTGCTGTTTTTACCAAAAACAGGAACATATTCGCCTGTATACATAAGATTAGATTGTAGCGGGCTGTAATATACATATTCAGCGGCATAGGCTAACTTATTTCCGCCCTTATCTACTGCAGAAAAAGTCATACTTGATGATGCTGTAAACTTGATTTGACCCATAAAATATTTTTTATCCTTACCTGAAAAAGGAATAATTTCTGTAGACAAAACATTTTCGCCCGAAACTACAATTTTTTCGGTATTTTTGGAACAATAACCTGTAACAACACTAACGCCTGTTGCCACAGTAGCCGTTGCTGTAACAGTAACACTTCCCGTATTTATAATCGTATTATTAGATGAATTTGAAGAGCTACCTTCAGCAGAACTTGTATCTACATTTTCTAATGGAGTATCTCCCCACATTAACTGCGGTCTTGAATAAGCATTATCAGAAGAGGTTGTAACAGAACTTTGTGACGCAGTGCTTTCATCTGAAGAATTGTTGTTATCAAAAAAATTTCCGTTTGACAAAAATACTATACCTACAGACACTGACGATACAACTATCGCAACACAAACAACAATAAGAATAATATTTCGAATCTTTTTATTGTTGGTCTTTAAATTTTCATTTAATAAGTCTTTATTCATTTGTCATCACCTTAAAACCTGAAATATAAAAATGGATTGTATGAAGAATCTACTAAATAAGCAGTGCATAAAATTAGCACAATAGGCAGTACAATACACATTATGACTTTAAAAAACAGCCGTTCTTTAAATTTATTGTATATTCTAAGCGGAATGCTTGTGGAAGCAACAACAAAAATGAAAAGAGAAAACAAAGAGCGAAGAAAATCGTAAAGTGCTGTGCCTGAAACAAAAGGTGCTGTAAAGAGTGAGGATAAATATACTCCCGCATCAGGCAAGTCACAAGAAATAAATATGTACCACGAGAACATTACAAAAATAAGTGTATATAACCGTGCAAGTATTTGTGGCGTATTTGCAAGTATTCTTCCAAGAAAGGCTTTTTCAGCAGCAATTAGTAATCCAAAATAAAGTCCCCAAATTATAAAGTTCCACTCTGCACCGTGCCAAAATCCTGTAAGAAACCAAATAATAAACAAATTTAAGATGGTGCGACCTTTACCCTTTCGATTTCCACCAAGTGGAAAATATACATATTCCTTAAACCATACCGAGAGAGTTATGTGCCATCTTCTCCAGAATTCACTTATGCTTTTCGAAGTATACGGGTGGTCAAAGTTTTCGGGAAATTTAAAACCTAAAATATACCCGAGACCGATTGCCATATCCGAATAACCCGAGAAATCAAAATAAATTTGAAA
>JAZSLH010000125.1:0-1731 GCA_045535275.1 Acutalibacteraceae bacterium | reverse complement strand
TTTTTCGGCTCAACTTGGTGTAAAGAAGCAAATTTATAAACATTCTTGTAATCGTAAATATTTTTTTCAGTCTTCTCGTCTGCTAAAAGGGTAAGAGGTTCGTCTGCCGAAAGCCTTGCACAGTTTTGTCCGTCACAAACGCCGAAATCTTCCCCCAAAGAGATAACTTCAACCAAAGAATGTGCTTTGGATAAAAACTCTTCCGCTAAAACGGCGGTAAGTTTTTCGCTCTTTTCGGTTTTGGAAAAAGATTTTACCGCAGTCGGCGAAATTCCCATTTTTTCCATAAGTTTAAAAAACTCAAGTCGGGTCATAACCGAGGCAACTAAAGGCTCATCAATCTCTCTGTTATAATAAGATTCAATGTCTAAATCAATCGGAGCCTCTTTACAAATTGTGCCAAGCCAACGGGAGAAGAAAGCCGATTCTTTTCCTGCTTCAAGTTTGGCTTTAACCCCTGCTTTAATGTCAAGTTCTTCTAAATGCTCGTAAATGTAGTCAATATTTTTAAACCTTGTAATAAGGTCGGTAGCCGTTTTCTCTCCAACCCCACTGACCCCGGGAATATTGTCTGACGAGTCGCCCATAAGGGCTTTAAGTTCAATCATCTGACTGGGTGTCAGGCCGTATTTTTGGAATAAAGCCTCCTGGTCGTAACTGACAATTTCGGGAGAACCGGCCTTGGTCGAAGAAAGAACAACACGAACATTATTCCCGATAAGTTGGAGTGCGTCACGGTCACCTGTTGCAATAACACACTCGTTATCGGTTTTCTGGCAAAGGTCAGCAAGGGTTCCTAAAATGTCGTCGGCTTCATACCCCTCGCACTCAATAACGGTATATCCCATTGCACGAAGCCATTCTTTAAGGGGAGCAAACTGTTCAAGAAGTTCGGGCGGGGTAACGTGGCGTCCTGCCTTATATTCGGCATACTTTTCGTGGCGGAAAGTGGGTTTTTTAACGTCAAAGGCAACGGCAATACCGTCGGGCTGTTCAGCCTCTTTAAGTCGGTTAAGAATATTTATAAAACCGTAAACGGCGTTAGTATATCTGCCGTCCTTGGTGGTCAGCAGTTTAATTCCGTAAAAGGCGCGGTTTATAATACTGTTTCCGTCTATTGCCAGCAACTTCATACAAAGAAAACCCCATAATAAATAATATTTATATTATTATAACAAATAACATATAAATTGTCATCATATTTTTAATATTTGACAAGAAATTTTTTTGCGGTTATAATTATCCCGTTATGAAGATAGGAAATGTAACTGTAAATGGTTTTGCTGCTCTCGCTCCAATGGCAGGTGTTGCCGATATGGCAATGAGAGAAATATGTGAAAAGTACGGTGCCGCCTACTCGGTAGGCGAACTGACAAGCGCTAAAGCAATAACTTTAGGAGATAAAAAATCTCCCGAGTTTTTGTCAAGGGGAAATCTTGCTTGTTTTGGAAACCAACTTTTCGGCTGTGAGCCCGAAATTATGGCAAAAGCGGCAAAAGTTGCCGAAAGTTTTGCCCCTGATTTTATTGATATAAATATGGGTTGCCCCGCCCCCAAAGTTGCAAATAACGGTGGCGGAAGCACCCTTATGAGAAACCCGAAACTAGCAGGTGAAATCGTAAAAGCGGTGGTAGATTCTGTTAAAGTTCCCGTTACGGTAAAAATCCGTTCGGGGTGGGATAGCGATAGCATCAACGCCGTAGAAGTTGCCAAAATTTGCGAGGCAAACGG
>JAZSLH010000069.1:0-8750 GCA_045535275.1 Acutalibacteraceae bacterium | reverse complement strand
ACGGAACACACTTTAAAAACCTCGGTATCCGTTATGCAAGCATTAAATCTTCCAGCCACGCTGGTGCATTTGTTGGTTATGCATACGGCGACAAAAACGCTGTTGTAACTTTAGACCAATGTTTTGTAGACGAAACTGTTTCTGTTACTAGTACAGAACAATATGCAGGCGGTCTTGTTGGCTTTATTGAAATGGCAAACCAAACTTACGCCGGCAATAGAATAACCAACTGTTATTCTAAAGCAATCGTTTCCGCCCCTACATATAGAGCGGCTTCTAAAATCTTAAACAGCTATGATTATACAAAACTTATCATTAAGAATAGTTATGCTGACGGTGCACTCATAAACGCTACACAGGAAAAGCACGTTATCTATCCTTATTACGACCCCGACCCCTTCGCAAACTCTTATGGTACTGTTGCAGCCAGCCCTCTTCTCAGCTACGAAGGTTATGATTTTAAATGGGAGGTAAAAACTCTCGATGAAATGACCGGTTCAAATGCTCTTACCAATATGCCCAACCTTACTGCAGGTATTTGGACAGCCGTTGTTGGAAAAACTCCTGTTCTTACTCAGTTTAAAGATAAACTCGTCGAGGAAGAAAAACCTCTTGTAGATGCAAATGGTATTTGGACCGGTAACATTGCTTTCGCCTTTGCCGACGAAAGCGTCGGTGCCGAAGCAGACCCCATTCTCATCTCTAACCCCGGCGAACTTGCTCTTGCTATTAAGTCGGGCGGCAGCGGCAAGTTCTATAAACTTACTGACGATATGTACTTAAACGATGTTTCTAACGCTAATTGGTATGAAAACGCAAACAATCATGCTTGGGATTTCAATACCGAATTTAATGGAACCATTGATGGTGACGGAAACATTATTTACGGTTTGTGGACTCCCGAGGGAACAACAAATCACGTAGGACTTGTTTCACAGGCAAACCGTTACGGAACCAACTTTAAAAACCTTGGTATTAGCAAGGCTCGTCTTGTTTCAAGCGGAAATGTTGGTGCTTTTGTAGGATATTCCGGCACTTACAACGCAAACGCTTCTATGGACCAATGCTTTGCTGATGATACTGTTACTTTGACAAGTACTTCAGGCTTTGCCGCAGGTTTTGTAGGACAGTCGGTACAAAGCGGAACCGCAACCGTTACTATAAACAACAGTTACTCTAAAGCAGTTGTATCTGCAAATAAAGTTGCAGCCGGAATGTTAAATGGATATAAATGTTCCTTTACTGTTAAGAACAGTTATGCTGTTGGCGTTATTGCCGGAGCAAACCAGGCTAATCACGCAAACCAGACTACCGACAATAATCCTTTTGAAAACTCCTATGCTACAGTTGCTGCAAGCGGATACATTAACCCCGCATGGACTGTAGTTGGTGCAGTTGATATGATGGGCGGAAACGCTAAAACTGCTATGCCCGGTCTTGACTATACTAATGTTTGGCTTGCTATGGCGGGTTCTACCCCCATTCTTAAACAGTTTGACGGAAAAATCGTTGTAGAAGCAGATGAGCCTTCCGTAGATGAAAAGGGCATCTGGAACGGAAACGTTGCAACTCGCTTTAGCGATATGAGTGCGGGTACTGAAACCGACCCCATTCTTATTACTAACCCCGGCGAACTTGCTTTCATGCTCAAGTCGGGCGGCGGCGACAAGTACTATAAACTTGATACCGATATCAAATTGAATGATGTATCTTCTAAAAAGTGGGCGCAGAATACTAACAATAATGCTTGGTTCTCCGGGCTTCTCTTCAAGGGCCATTTTGATGGTGCTGGACATATTATTGAAGGTATCTGGTACCCCGAAACAACAACCGGTCACGCAGGATTTATTCCTCAAATAGGTGCAGGTTCCATTAAGAACCTTGGTATCCGTTATTCCAGAATTTATACTTCCGGAATAGCAGGTGCGTTTATCGGATACAACGAATCTAACTACTTAATCACAATTTCTAACTGTTTTGCTGATGAAACCGTTTCTGTATATGGCGGTTCAAGAGCCGGCGGTTTTGTCGGACAGACAATCCGTAAGAGTTATAACGCAGTAGATATTATCAACTGCTATACAAAGGCTGACGTTACAGGAACAAACGAATTTGTGTCCGGATTTTTTGGCGAAGCATACAACAGTACCTTTACAATTAGAAATAGTTACTCTGTAGGAAAAGGACTCTTCTACGCTAACGGCAGTCCGAGAGTTTCTCTCTCTACAGAAGAGGATAAATACGCAAAAACCTATTCCGATGTAGCAGGTTCAGGTTGGACCGCAGATGTCTGGACCGGTATCAGCAAGGCAGATATGTACGGCGAACTTGCCAGAAACTCAATGCCCGGTCTTGACTATACTAACACCTGGAAAATCGTTGAAAACGGAACTCCTATTCTTAAACTCTTTAAGGATAAGATTACAGGTGAAGATATTGATACCTCTCTTGACGATGTAACCTATGAGTCAGGTAACGGCACAAAAGAGAACCCCTATGTTATTAAGACCGCAGACCAACTTATTTACCTCGTTAAAAGTAAAGAGACAAGCGGAAAGTACTATAAACTTGCTAACGATATCTATGTAAACGACACCACCAAAGCAAACTGGAAAGAAACAGCAACCGAGTGGTTTACAAACCTTCGCGATTCTGCTTTCAAAGGATATCTTGAAGGAAACGGATTCGCAATTCACGGACTCTATATTAATCAGACTCCTGCTGCTGACAGAGCCTCCTTAAATGGAAACAATGTTGCAGGCTTGTTCTCTTACATTTATTCGGGCGCAACCGTAACAAATGTTCATATCCGTGATTCCTATATTTCGGGCGCAGGATATGTCGGCGCAATTGCAGGACGTACTGCAGGTAGCGAAACCGAAACAGCAAACATTATCGGATGTTCTGTTGACGAAACGGTTACTCTTCGCGGATTTGACCTAGGCGGTATGGTGGGATGTGCTCATTCTGCTCCCGTAAAGATTTACTTCTGTTACTCAACCGCAAACATTACCGGAAATGGTGACTACATTAACGGTATGGCTGGTGATACTTGGAGCAATGCTGCTGCAGGAAATATCATTGTTAACTGCTATATGATAGGCAATAAACCTATTCGTGACGACAAGAGGAGTGCAAAAGAAGTTATTTCGGTTTATAGTGATATAGAAAGCATGTATGCAACCCTTGTTGGAAAGAATTCTATGTACGGCGATGCGGCTAAAAACGCAATGCCTGATTTAGACTGGGGCAAGGCTTGGTACACCGTAAACGGAAAGACTCCTCAACTAAAGGTTATTCCTGAAGGACTTATTCCTAATATTGATGAAGGAGTAAAGGGTCGTGTCTGGTCAGGAAGTTTTGCAACAAAGTTTGCGGGCGGTACCGGAACGAAAGCAGACCCCTATCTTATTGAAACGCCTGAACAACTTGCATATCTTGTTATGAAGGCCGAAATCACAAAAGATTCCTATTTCAAACTTACAGCAGATATCAAACTTAACGATACCTCTAAAGCAAACTGGGAAAAGACCGCAAGACAGTGGTTTACCGACACCCAGGTGTTAACTGGACACCTTGACGGTAACTACCATGTAATAACAGGTCTTTACCTTGATACCGTTGATAAGGAATGGGTTGGTCTATTTACCTACATTACCGAGGGTGCTTCTATTGAGAGACTTGGTATTGACAATTCTACCATTAAATGTGACAGAGAAGTCAAGAACACTTACGGAGGCGCCTTTGTCGGCGGAATTCTCGACTGGGACGGATATCAGGGAGCAAATTGGGATGGCGATATGAGCCGAGCACCTCTCTTTAGCGAATGCTTTGTAGGTCCCGGCGTAACCCTTTCTGGTTTCTGTGTCGGCGGTTTCGTAGGTGGCGGTAAAGCAGGCGTTAAGTTCCACAACTGCTACGCTGTTCCCTCTATTCCCACATTTTTAAATTACGGCGGTTCTTTCTTTGGAGATATCTGGGAATCTAGAGAATCTAATCTTGAAATGATTAACTGCTACGGTTCTACCCCCGATAGAGAGCCTATCGGAAACGGCCGTAAGTATGATTTCGACCAGGCCTGGGCAAGTTACACCAATGTTTATGTTGACGGCATTAAGAACGACAGCGTTAATATTAACGCTTCAGGTCTATATGTAATGCAGGATGAACGCGCGGTTAAACTTATGAAGGGCTTTGACTTCAAGAAAATTTGGAAGACCGTTAAGAACGGCACCCCGGTACTCAGAGGTTTTGCAAATGCTGAGAAATACTCTTGCAAGAGAGAAGCACCGAAGGTAAAAATTGAGTTTATTACGGGAGACGACGCTTCTCAGCACGAGGCAATCTGGGGCTTCCCGATGGGAGACAAGGTCCCCTATGATAAGTTCCCCGTACCTACACGCTACGGCTATGTCTTTGACGGTTGGCATATGTTCGATACTTTAGACTATGAGTACAATATTGAATACTTCGCTAACTTCAACACTTCGGCTTATGCTAAATGGGTAAAACTTGGATTTACTCAGGACTTTGACGGAGAAACCAACCCCGAATATGATATAAATGCAGGCGCTCAGTATTATCAGCCCGGTGTTATTGGATATAATCCGAAATTCATTCACGGCGGTCTGCGTTCAATGCATATGCTCCCCGACAGCGCAGAGGCTCCAATGTTCCTTGTTGGCTATGAAACAAGGCTTGAAATCGGCAAGGAATATGACATTAACTTCTGGATGACCTCCAAAGAAAACGGCGCTACCGGTCAGGTTGAATTTCTACACGCGCTCTACGGTGACGTTAATGACGATATCGTAGGTCACGAGGTTGGACTTGAATTTACAGGTCTTACCGCAGGTGAGTGGGTTCAGTACAGAGTTACAATTGTTGCTAACGCTCCCTATCTTGTAATCAGAACAACGCCCGGCGTCGAACTCTTCTTTGACGACTTCCATGTTGTTCCCACAGGCAAAGAGGGCGAAGTTGGTAAGGTTGACGGATTTAATCCCGGACTGCTTTCGGGTGAGCCCGAAGGATTTTTCGGCGGACTGATTAACTCGGGTAAAGACATTGTTAACAGTGTTCTTGCTCTTGGTGTAGTCGGCATAATTATCCTTATCGCAGCAGCAGTTCTCTTCCTTGCTGTAATTGCCCTTATCATTATTCTTATTGTTCGTTCAAGTAAAAAGAAAAAGGCAGCAAAAGCCGCAGCCCTCGCTGCAGCCACCGAAGCCGAAACTCCCGGACTTGAACAAGAAACTCCTCCAGTCGAAGAGTAAAACAAAACTAAATGAATAATAAACGGCACACTCTGAAAGGAGTGTGCCGTAACTATTTTAAAAAGACAAAAACCGCTGTATAGAAAAATCTATACAGCGGTTTTATTATACAGCCTTTTCTACTATCGCCGCCATAACGGTAATATCATCGCTATGGTTGTCGGTTCTTCGCCGTTTGGCGCAGTGGGCAAGGTGTTCGGCAAGATGACGGGCGTCCTTTTCTTTCCAAGCCTCAATTTCGGCACATATCCAATCTGTGCCTTCACCCGTTACTCCGTCGGACATCATTACAATTATATCTCCTGCGCGGAGTTTTACGGTTGCTTTATCAAAACCGATATCCCGAAGAATTCCAACCGGCAAAGAGGTGCTTTTAGCAACTCCGCACTTTCCGTTTCGGCGGACTATAGTTGGAGCCGCCCCTGCTTTAAGCATATCGGTTCTGCCTGAAAAGAGGTCAACACAACCGACATCTACCGTTGCGAGCGACTCGTCGGTAGACTTAAAAAGCATAGCCGAATTAAGTATGCTAAGAGAACAGTCATATCCAAAACCTGCTTTTAAAAGCCTTGTCATAAGCCCCGACGCCATAGCACCGTCAACGGCGGCTCTGCCTCCCGTTCCCATTCCGTCCGACATAATCATAAACGCTCTACCCTTGCCGTCACAAAAGGTGCTGTACGCGTCGCCGCTAATACCCGACGGGGAGGCGGGAATTTGATAAATTCCTGTGTCAAGAGTGAGTTCAGCCCGTTCGGTCAGGGTAATAAAGACCTTTCCTGACGACTCGGTGATAACGGGAGGCTCAAAATCGCGGTCAGAGCATACTTCAATCTGACGAAGCAGTTTCATACGGTTATATTTTGTTCCGCTAACCGTTTTGGATATTATTTCAACCGTCATTCTGCCGTAGCGGTCAACTCGGCAACTGCATTCGTCGGCACGTATATCAATATTTTTAAGCGCCTCTGAAATTTTTGAAGCGGTTCGGTCGTCAAAGGCTTCTTCTCGGTCGAGTTCTTTTGCCATATCTTTTAGCATATTTGAAATGCCGTTAAACTGCTCTGAAACAACGCTTCGCACATCACTAATTCGGTTTTCCGCCGCCATTCTCGAGGCATAGTCGCTGTAAAATTTATGAACAGCCTGTCCAACACGGGCAGGACGAAGACAGCGTCCTTTAAAATCGTCGGGGGCTTCTACCGCCTCGGCTGCGGCACCCTCTCTTACCGATTTTACCATTTCAAGAATATCTGAAACGGTATCAGCCTTTCTTGTTTCCCAACAGCCTGTGCAAAGGGAACAGCCCGAACAAGCCTCCCCCTCAACCCCATGAAGAACCCAGTTAAAGTCGGGCGAATTTATTCGGGAAAGTTCTTTTGCCACCGAACTTACCGTTTCGCTGACATCGTTTAGTGCCCCTGCGGCAAAATTAAGACGCATAGTGACCATTTTCTTCATTGAGTTTTCGCAGACCGTTTTGGTAGGGGGAGAGAGAAGTTTTCCCGCCCTCATAGCAACCGATTTGGGTATCATAAGAAACAAAGCCGAGCCGAAAAGAGATTCTATAAGAAACGCCGCCGACAGAGCAAGGTTTTCTCCCACCGCACTCGCCACAAGCCCTGAAACAATAAAGGCGGCAACCTGAGCGTATTTGCCGAAAGAGGAAAAAATACCGCAGATAAGCCCCGCAAGGCTTAAACTGACGGCGAGAGTCAGGTCTGCACCCGACAAAGCAGCGGCAAAGCCCGAAACAATTCCGCAGACCGCCCCGGTAGTGCCCCCTGAAAAGCGGGAAACAAGAAGAACAAAGGCTACGGCAAGAATCATACCAACCGAAATACCGCCCGGAACAAAGGACATAAGCCCTATAAGAAGCATATTTACCGATATAAGCAAACAGGCAAGGTCTACCCCCTTAAGCCCGTTTTTTACCACTCCCACCGAAAAGGTTTTTGAAATAAAGTATGCACCCGAAAAGGCAAGAACGGCTTCGGCAAGGGCGAAAACACTTGCTCTGACATCTCCGACGCTGCTGACAAGCCCCGTAGCACAGGTTACTATTCCGGCGGTTAGAGAGCAGAGCAGAGGCCTTGACGCTAGTCGGGTTATAAAGGCTAAAAGTGCTTTTATTGCGACAACGGCGAAAAGTGCCGCCAGATAACGAAAATAATTAGCGTCGGCGGCAGGAACGAGATACCCGACAAAACAGCCAAAGGCGGCACTGGCCAGATAGTCGGTTGGAACCGCTGCGGCAAAAGCAAGGCCGAAGGGAAGAACCTCCCCGAAAACCGCCCCTCTCGCCATCAGAAAACCGCACCCAAGACTTAAAGCCTGTTTTGCCGTTTCTTTAAGAATGTCTAAAATTTTAATTTCCCCCAGATTAAGCCTGTTCTTTACGCTTTCCTTCATTTTTATTTCTCCAATTTTTCAGTCTTAATTACATTATAGCCTTCAAAAGAGAGAAATTCTGTAAAAAAAGCGTGTCGAAAATTTAAAGTTTCTAAATAAAGAAGTCTAGAGTGACCATAACGGCAAAACCGAAAAGCAGACAGAAAACAGGACCTCTCTTTTCGCTGCTACAGGTTTCGGGAATCATTTCATCGCATATTACAAAAAGCATACTTCCGCCCGCAAGAGCCAGAGAGAAAGGCAGAAAGACCGACGAAAGCGAAACGGCATAAAAGCCGACAAAAGTGCCGAAAATTTCAATAATACCCGTAAAGGCTGCCGACAAAAAGGTTCTCACAGGAGAAATTCCCGCCTGAAGCATGGGAGCAATAAGCACCATTCCCTCGGGAATGTTCTGTAGCGCTATTCCAAGAGCAAGGGTTATTCCGTCGGACACATCGCCCGTACCGAAACCGACCCCCGCGGCAATTCCCTCGGGCAAATTATGAAGCGCAATAGCGCAGACAAACAGCAAAACGCGGTCGGCTTTTCTTGAACGGTTAGTACTCAGGACTCGGTGAAGAAAGGGAAGCGTTTTACCGATAGCCAAAAGCACAAAAGCGCCGCAGAAAAGACCCGAAATGCAAGACAAGAATCCAAAAATATCAGCACCCTCAAGCGAGGACATTATAAGACCGATTATTGCCGCCGCAAGCATTACTCCCGCCGCGAAAGATAAAACGGCGCTGTAAAGTTTTTTGGTTGCAGACCGAAAAAAGAAGCCAACTACGGCGCCGAAAATCGTTGAACCGCCAACACCCAGCGCGGTTATAAGTATGACATTCAAATAGTATCACCCCGTCCATTCTATGCAAGGGGAGGATTAAGGTGACAAGAGCCGAACCCTTGTCACCTTTTAAGACACAAAAAAGCGGTGGAGCAAAAGCACCACCGCCGTAAAAATTAATAGTTTTGTTTGTTTTCGTTTTTCTTATTCTGGTCGTTTTTGTTTTGGTTGTTATTCTGATTTTTGTTCTGATTGTTGTTCTGGTTATTGTTCTGATTGTTATTCTGGTTTTTATT
>JAZSLH010000080.1:0-2795 GCA_045535275.1 Acutalibacteraceae bacterium | reverse complement strand
CGATTCTTGTAGTAAGCGTTGCCCCTGCGGCAATCGGTGCAATACTAAATTCAGTTGCTGAAAATGTCGCAACCGGAGTAATAGTAAAATCGAACTGGCTTATCTATGTTTGTCCTTTTGCCTTCGCCTTCTTTAAACTTGCGAGTTATACTGATAATTATCACAGTGATTATCATGGCAATTTGATTGAAGATATCCAAAAGGTAACTGTCTGGTCGGTGCTTGGAACCCTTCTTTTCGCTGTAATCTGTATAGTCCTTTGCATAAGACTTTTCAAAATACGAAAAAGCGAAACCGCAGGTTCGGCATACTCGTTTAAGTTTTTGCCGTTTATCCTGGGACTTTTGGTGTCAATGGTCGGCGGTTATGTTATTGGAATTATCTTTTCGGGAGATATCAATTCCTTAAATCCGCTTTTCTGGATATTCTTTACCGTAGGAGCAATACTTTGTGCGGTGGCTTTCGGTGCAATATCTACCCGTGGCTTTAAAAAGGTGCCCCGTTCTCTTTTAAATGGCGGTATTGCGGTTGCTATTATGATAGCGCTTACGACCGGCACCACCGTTACGGCCACTATTGCAGAGTCAAGAGTACCTAAAGCGGAAAATATAAAAAGCGTTGAGGTAGGCTATAACGAAACTGCTGTATTTGACGATATAGAAGAGATAAAAATTGTTGTGGATATCCATAAAGCAATAGTCGATAATATCGGTGGTTGGGGCCCATACGAACACAACGACTATTCTTCATTTTCTCATAACTTTGGTGATTTCAGGCTCAAGTATACCATGAAAAACGGCACCGTAATCGAGCGTGACTACTATATGGGACTTATTCCAAATAAAAGCACACAGTTGCTTAAACTTATGAAAACCGAAGAGTTTTTTGCAAAGTTTTCAGATATTACGGTTACAAATGCCGAAGTTAATTTTGATGCATACTTTGTTAATAAAGAATCAGGAATTACAAAAGAAGAACTCCGCGGCGTTCTAACCGCCTCTGAAACCGAAGAGTTTATAGCAATCTTTAAAAAAGAACTGATGAATGCAGACGAAAGTGTTTTCAACGAGGAGTGCTATGATGTTAACCTTGTTTCAGAAAAATATTACGGGCTATATCTTCCTCTTTCCTTTACAAAGTCAATAAATTATCTTGAAAATCATATATCAGAGGATAATACAGATTTTTATAAATAGCCTAAAAGCCTTGTCCATAGTTGACAAGGCTTTTTTATATGGTAAAATATAGATATGAACAAAACCGAAAAACTTTATAAAACCCTTTTGTCCGCCTTCTTTTCGGCGGTAATCGTAATATGTTCGTTTATAACAGTGCCTGCTCCAATTCCCTTTACCTTGCAGACGCTTGGAATTTTTATTGCCTGTTTTTATTTAGACTTTGTCGCCTCCTTTTGCTCGGTTGCTGTGTATATTCTGCTCGGTGTAGTGGGTTTGCCCGTTTTTGCGGGTTTTCAGGGTGGCCTTTCGGCAATTTTCGGTCCAACGGGTGGCTTTATTTTAGGCTTCCTTTTTATTCCGCTTATAAACGGAATTTTGTCTAAACTTTTCGGCACAAAATTTCGTGTTTTATATATGATTTTAGGCCTTATTTTGTGCTACTTGCTTGGCAGTGTTTGGTACCTAATCTATCTTGAAAAATCTTCGTATTTTGCGGTGCTTTTAACCGCTGTGTTACCTTTTGTTATCCCCGATATAATTAAACTGATTTTGGCTGAAAGAATTGCCCGTTTGCTTCAAAGGGCTACCGCACGAATGAAAATCGGCTCAAAAGATAAACTAATCGGCTCACAAATAAAGGCCCAAATAAAACGGCCTGTGAATGTTTTTGTCTTTGACGAAATAGACTCTACAAACAGCGAGGCTGCAAGGAAAATTCGGCAAGGAATAACCCTTCCCGCAGTTTTTATTGCCGAAAAACAAACTGCAGGAAGAGGCAGAAGAGGAAGAACCTTTTTCTCAAAAGGTGGTCTTTATATGACCATGGCCGTCGACTATAAAAATACTGACATAGTTAAAATTACAACCTTATCTTCGGTTGCCGTAGCCGAGGCTATTAAGGACCTTACGGGAGAAAATGTCGGCATAAAATGGGTTAACGACATTTATCTTTCAGATAAGAAAATTTGCGGAATTCTTTGCGAAAATGTAAAAGACCCGAAAACCAACAAATCTCTTGGAGTTATTATCGGTGTCGGCGTTAATCTGAATGTAAAAAGTTTCCCAAAAGAGTTAAAAAGCATTGCGGGAAGTCTTAATTCCGAAAAGATAACCAAAAATCTTCTCGCCGTAAAAATTGCCGACAATCTTCTAAGTGAACTTGAATTTACGAAAGAATATATTGAGCGTTATAAAAAACTGTCGATTGTAATAGGCAAAGAAATCTGTTTTGAAAGAAACAAAAAAACCTACTGCGGTCTGGTCTGCGATATAAACGAGAACGGAGAACTTCTGGTAAAAACAAATAAGGGAGAAGAGGTTTTAAACAGCGGCGAAATTTCGGTTAAACTAAAAAAGTCTTGATTTAAATCAAGACTTTTTTCTTACTTTCGGAATAAATAATGAGGCGAATTTTCCTTTTCCCCGATTTTTTATATAGAAAAAACCGATAATCGCAAAAACTACCGCACCCACAAAGTTTACTATCAGGTCTTTCATCGTATCTATAAGACCTATGTCGATATATCCCTCAACAGGAACGGCTTTTCCGTTTATTGAAAGTTCGCTTATACCGCCCAAATGGATAGTCTGGTTTGTTTTGGTCGGGTCAAGAGCAAT
>JAZSLH010000141.1:0-3699 GCA_045535275.1 Acutalibacteraceae bacterium | reverse complement strand
GCCGTTATGGCTTTTGTTCCAATCCTCAATTCCGCCTTTTATGCTTTTAACGATTCTTTTTATGTCCGTTGGTTTTTTATGCCTATTTTAATGATGGCTCTCGCTACAGCACTTGCTATTGAAGATAGCAAAATTGACTTTACAAGAGGCTATCGGTGGGTTTTGGGAATAACCCTTCTTATTACTCTCGTAATTGGATTTTTCCCGAACACAACTAGCGATAACGGAAAAACTAAAATCAGTTTAGGACTCTATACTGAGCCTAATAATATCGTTTATATCTTTCGTTTCTGGGTGACCTGTCTAATTGCGATAGCGGGTCTTGTCGTTTTGGCAATTCTGCTTAAACACCGAAGAGAAAATCTCAATCTTTTCCTTAGAAATTCAATTATTTGCGTTGTGATTTTTTCGGTTATCTACGCCAATTTTTTTATTGCGAACGGCAAATCTCATTCCTATTCAAGACAAGATGTGGTCTACAGACTGATTGAGGGAAGCGTCGACCTTGAGGGCGACCCCGACACCTTTAGAATTGATACCTATTCGTGTATGGATAATACCGCAATGTTTTTAGGTTATTCTTCAATAAACGCTTTCCATTCAATAGTACCCCCAAGCATAATGGAGTTTTATGAGTTTGTCGGTCAAACCCGTGATGTCGCAAGTCGCCCCGAAACAAATCTTTATCCAATTCGCTCAATGCTTTCGGTTAAATATCTTCTCTGCCGTGAGGACGGGGAAAGTTTTGAAAACACCAACTCAAGCACCAAAATGCCCGGTTTTGAATATGTTTATAATTACGGCGGATTTGATGTATATGAAAACACTAACTTTATAGGCTACGGATTTTCATACGACGCTTATACCGACTATAAATATTTAAAAGATTTAAGTGCGGTTGAGCGCTCGAAAATTATGCTAAACGCAATCTTGCTAAATGAAGAACAGATTCAAAAATACGGTTATATGTTTGATGAATACACCGAGTATTGCACAAAAACAGGTAAAACAACCGTTATGGATTATACCGACTGTAAAATAGCGGCACAAGAAAGAAATTTAACCTCTGCAAAAAGTTTTAAGACAGGTAAAAATTCCTTTACCGCCAAAGTAGAAAGAGAAAAAGATTCCCTAGTTTTCTTTTCGGTACCCTATGACATCGGTTGGAGTGCTACAGTAAACGGGAAACCCGTAGAGATAGAAAAGGTAAATGTAGGCTTTATGGCTGTACCCGTTAAGGCAGGGGAGAGTGAGATTGTTTTCTCCTATAAAACACCGGGTCTTAAAACGGGAATAATCGTTTCTGCCGTTTCGGCTGCGGTTTTGGTTTTCTATCTTGCGGCCGTCTTTATCTGGCGCAGACGCCACAAAGTTTGCTGTGAATATCCCGAGGGAGAGGAACTTCTAAAACTTTGGCAAGAACAGGAATATGCAGAACTTATTCAAACAGAAAATCAGGAGGAAGAAATTGAATAGCAATTTAACTTCAAAAATAAACCTGATTCTATCTATGGCTATATTTGGCACCATAGGAATATTCACATATTATATTCCTTTGCCGTCGGGCGCTATCGCCTTTGTGAGAGGGGCAATAGGAACGCTGTGTCTTCTTGCCTTCGCCCTTTTTTCAAAAACAAAAATATCCTTTAAGGATATAAAGGCAAATCTGCTTTTACTGATATTTTCGGGGGCGGCAATCGGATTTAACTGGATTTTCCTTTTTGAAGCCTATAAAAAGGCGGGAGTACCCGTTGCAACGGTTTGTTATTATATGTCGCCCGTTTTTGTAATTCTTGCCTCGCCGTTGGTGCTTAAAGAGAGAATCAGCCCCAAAAAGATGATTTGCGTTTTAACCTCCCTTTTTGGAATGGTTTTAGTGTCGGGGCTTTTTAGTTCCGGTGACAAAAAGGACACACTTTTTATCGGCGTTCTTTTCGGACTTGCCGCCGCCTTGCTTTATGCAACGGTAATTTTGCTTAATAAAAAACTAGACGGAATATCTTCCCATAACCGCACGATAGTACAGTTGTCAGCGGCTGCAGTAGTTGTGCTGCCCTATAGCCTTATCGCTGAAAAAATAAATTTTTTCGAAATAACGCCTATGGTAGTATTTTTGTTGCTTTTGGTCGGCGTTCTTCATACCGGCGTTGCCTATCTGCTTTATTTTGGCTCAATAAAAGGGCTTTCGGCTCAAACGGTTGCAATTTTTAGTTACATAGACCCCGTTTTAGCAATAGTTCTTTCGGCTTTAATACTTGGTCAGTCTATGGATATCCCCCAAATTATAGGTGCACTTTTTGTTCTGGTTTCCGCACTGATAAGTGAACTACCAACAAAAGCAAAATAAAAAAGGATCAATCAGCGTTTTGCTGATTGAGCCTTTTGTTTTCTAGAAAAAGAGTCCGGCTACCGAGCCGATAATAAGACCCGAAATAAAAACGGTAAGAGTAATAATAAGATTGTCCTTTTTGTTTTTGTTAACTCGGTAAAGAACTAAAAGTCCGACCCCGCCGTTAGTCAGCAGTCCGCAAAGCAGAGGAGCAATACCGAGTGCGCCCTCTAAATAGAGTTCGGTCAAAGTTACCGAAACTGCACAACTTGGAATAAGGCCTAAAAGCGAAGCGAAAAACTGGCTTAAAATCGGGAAATTGAGAACATTCTTTAATATATCTTGCGGTATAAGTTCTATCGTAAAGTGTAAAACCGCCGAAACAATATAAACAATAATAAGAACCCTAAAGGTGTGCCTTATAGCAGATTTGAATACTCCGCTTTCACACGAACAATGCTCCTGCTCGCAAAACTCGTGTATATGTTGCTCGTTTTCGATATGCTTTCTACGCCTTATAAGGTCGGCAGCAAAACCAACCGTTAAACCCGAAACAAATTTAAGTATAAGGATAAAAACAATTATCCAAACCGACAGTTCTCCCTTAATTACGCTCGGAATCATCATAGGAAGCATTTCATCACTTGTCGCTAAAATAACCGCAATAAGCGTACCGGCAGTAACCGTACCTGCTGCATACATTCCCGCAATAGCACCCGAAAAACTGCATTGCGGAATAAGTCCCAATACCGAACTGATAAGGGGACCGAAACGCTTTGATTTATTAACAATATTTGCAAATTTTGAACTTCCGTTATGTTCAAGCCATTCCATAAAAAGATAGGCAAGAAAAAGAATGGGAGCCATAAATACGGTCTCTTTTAAAGGATGAAGCAGACCATGTTCAAGTAGGTGCAGAATTTCTTGAGGTTCCATTTATCTTCTCCAAATACAGTTTGGAACCATTTTAACACAAATGATTCCAAAATTCACTAATTTTTTTGAGCCTTAGCCAACATTTTTTCAACCTCACGCTTAAACGGAGCATATTCTGCCGACTTAAGAAGTGGTTCGGCAAGAATAAGCGCTCTCGCTTGAGCCCCCGCTTCTTTCAAAACCGAAAGGTCGCTTTCAAGGTCGGCGATATGAAGTTCGGGAAGTCCGTGCTGTCGGTTCCCAAGAAAATCTCCGGGGCCGCGAAGAGCAAGGTCTTTATCGGCAATTTCAAAACCGTCTACCGTTTTGCACATAATTTTAAGCCTGTTTTCCTGTGCTGATTTGCTGTCGGAAACAAGTATACAGGTAGATTCAGCCTCTCCTCGACCTATTCTGCCCCTAAGTTGATGAAGAGCGGACAGTCCGAAACGTTC
>JAZSLH010000113.1:0-11692 GCA_045535275.1 Acutalibacteraceae bacterium | reverse complement strand
GCCCCTAACCCCTACTATACCGAAGATATTGCAAAAGAGTGTATGGAAACCATTTTCCTACCTACCGTAAAGGCTATGAATAGCGAAGGCCGAACCTTTAAAGGTTGCCTATATTTTGGTTTAATGCTAACCGAAAACGGCCCCAAGGTTATCGAATATAACTGCCGTTTTGGCGACCCCGAAACCCAGGTTGTACTACCTCTTCTCGAAACCGACCTCTTTACAGTTATGAAGGCGGTTCGCGATGAAAAACTTGCAGATATCGAAGTTAAGTTTGCAAACAAAGCGGCTTGCTGCGTTGTAATGGCTTCTAAAGGCTACCCCGGTAAGTACGAAACAGGCTTCGAAATTAAGGTTTCCGATAACTGCAAGGCCGAAGTTTATGTTGCAGGCGCAAAACTCGAAAACGAAAAGGTTCTAACAGCCGGTGGACGAGTACTTGGCGTTGTAGCAGTAGCCGACGACCTTGTTTCTGCCGTAGAAAAGGCCTACAAAGAAGTTCCAAAGGTAACCTTCGAAAACGCCTATTATAGAACCGACATAGGCCAAAAAGCAATTAAAGCCTTTAAATAAGGAGAAAAGCAAATGGTATATAGAGTATATGTAGAAAAAAAGGAAGAACTCGCAAACGAAGCAAAAGCCCTTAAAAATGATATTGTATCTCTTCTTCAAATAAATGGGCTAAAAGATTTGCGTCTTCTTAACCGCTATGATGTTGAGAATATTGAAAAAGACCTTTTCGATTATGCCGTTAAAACTGTGTTTAGCGAACCTCAACTTGATATTGTAACTAAAGAGGTTGAAAACGCCGAAAACGGTGTGGTTTTCGCTACCGAATATCTTCCCGGTCAGTTCGACCAACGTGCCGACTCTGCCGCCCAGTGTATTCAGATTATAAGCCAGGGAGAGCGTCCTTTAGTTAAAACTGCCAAGGTTTATGTTCTTTACGGTGACCTAACAGATGTGGATGTCGAGGCAATTAAGAAGTATGTTATCAACCCCGTTGAAAGCCGTGAGGCAACCCTTGATATGCCGGATACTCTCGTTTCGGTTTACGACATTCCTACCGAAGTTGTTACCCTTGACGGTTTTTTAGACCTTGACGAAAAAGACCTTGCCGAATTTGTGGTAAAATATGGTCTTGCAATGGATAATGACGATATAAAATTCTGCCAAGACTACTTTAAAACCGAAGACCGCGACCCCACTATCACCGAAATTCGTATGATAGACACCTATTGGTCAGACCATTGCCGTCATACAACATTTTTAACAACTATCGACTCGGCAGAGTTTGAAGACCAAACTATTCAAGAGGCATATAACGAGTATCTTGCCGTAAGAGAGAAAATCGGCAGAACCAAACCCATTAACCTTATGGATATTGGTACTCTTGCCGCTAAATATTTAAATAAAGAGGGTAAACTACCTAATCTTGACGAATCTGAAGAAATCAACGCTTGTACCGTTAAAATTAAGGTAAATGTTGAGGGCGAAGAACAAGATTGGCTTCTTCTTTTCAAAAACGAAACCCACAACCATCCCACCGAAATTGAGCCTTTCGGCGGTGCTGCTACCTGTATCGGCGGTGCAATCCGCGACCCGCTTTCAGGTAGAAGTTATGTCTATGCTGCAATGCGTGTAACCGGTGCGGCCGACCCGACTAAACCTGTTAGTCAGACTATGGCAGGAAAACTGCCCCAGCGTAAAATCGTTACTACCGCCGCCGCAGGTTATTCTTCCTACGGTAACCAAATCGGTCTTGCAACAGGTCAGGTAGACGAAATTTATCACGACGGTTATGTTGCAAAGCGAATGGAAATCGGTGCAGTAATTGCGGCAGCACCCCAAGAAAATGTTCGTCGTGAACGCCCCGAAGATGGCGATATTGTAGTTCTTCTCGGCGGTCGTACAGGTCGTGATGGTTGCGGCGGAGCAACAGGCTCTTCTAAATCTCATACTTTAGAGTCGCTTGAATCTTGCGGTGCCGAAGTTCAAAAGGGTAACGCCCCCGAAGAAAGAAAACTTCAGCGACTGTTCAGAAACAAGGAAGCCTCGCTTCTTATTAAACGCTGTAACGACTTTGGTGCAGGCGGTGTTTCGGTTGCGGTTGGTGAACTTGCCGACGGACTTGTTATCGACCTTAACGCCGTTCCTAAAAAGTACGACGGTCTTGACGGAACCGAACTTGCTATAAGTGAGTCTCAAGAGCGTATGGCTGTTGTCGTTGAACCTAAAGATGTTGAGCGTTTTAAAGAACTCGCAAGCCAGGAAAACCTCGAAGCAACCGTTGTGGCAAAAGTTCAAGCCGAACCTCGCCTCGTTATGAACTGGAACGGAAAGTCAATCGTTAATATCTCCCGCGAGTTCTTAAACTCTAACGGTGCCGAAAAACATATTAAGGTTGTTGCCTCAAAACCCGAACCCTTTGAAAAGGAAACTGGCGACAACTTTATTGATGAGTATATGAAACTCGCCGATGACCTCAATGTCTGCTCAAAGCGTGGTCTTAGTGAGCGTTTCGACTCCACCATTGGTGCTGGTACTGTTTTAATGCCCTTTGGCGGTAAATATCAACAAACACCTATTCAGGCAATGGTAAATAAAGTTTCGGTTGAAAAGAAACATACCGATACCGTTTCTCTAATGGCTTGGGGATATAACCCCTATATCGCCGAAAAGAGCCCCTACCACAGTGCATATCTTGCCGTAGTAGAATCAGTTTCTAAACTTATTGCCGCAGGTGCTAAATTCGAAGATGTTTATCTTACCTTCCAAGAATATTTCGAGCGTCCAAGAAAGGAAGAAAAGCGTTGGGGTAAACCCTTCTCGGCTCTTCTTGGCGCTTTCAAGGCTCAACTTGAATACGGTATTGCCGCAATCGGCGGTAAAGACTCTATGAGCGGTTCTTTCGAGGATATCGACGTTCCGCCAACCCTCGTTTCCTTTGCTGTTACTACCGACAAGGTGCAAAATATCGTTTCCCCCGAATTTAAAGCCCCCGACCACAAGGTTGTGCTTATTAAACCCGAATACGACAGCAACGGACTCCCCGTAACCGAAAGTCAACTTGAGGTCTTTAAAACCGTTAACGACCTTATTGTTTCGGGTAAAGCGGTCGCCGCTTATACCGCTACCTTTGGCGGTGTTGCCGAGGGCATTATGAAAATGACCTTTGGTAATAAAATCGGCTTCGCTTTTGCTAATGATGTTCCAATGACCAAAATCTTCGGCTATAACTATGGCTCCTTTATTTTGGAACTCGCTGAAGATATTGAGGTCGGCGAATACCTTGGTGTAACCCTTAAAGAAAATGCTGTGTTCTATAAAGATAACTGCATTAAGTCGGAAGACCTGCAGAAAGTTTACGAAGAAAAACTCGAAAAGGTTTACCCCGCAAATATTAAACAGGGAACAGATAAAGAAATTCCCGTCTTCTCCTTTACCGCCGAAAATCGCGTAGCCCCCGCAATTAAGGTTTCAAAACCAAAGGTTCTTATCCCCGTTTTCCCCGGCACTAACTGCGAGTTTGATACCGCAAAGGTTATGCGTGACGCAGGAGCCGAGCCCGAAATCTTCGTAATCAACAACCTTACCTCAAAGGGTATTGCGGATTCTGTTTCTGCCTTTGCAGAAAAGGTAAAAGAGTCCCAGATAATCTTTATTCCCGGCGGTTTCTCGGGCGGAGACGAGCCCGACGGCTCGGGTAAATTCATTACCGCGTTCTTCCGTGCTGGTGCTGTTAAAGAACAGGTTAACGAACTGCTCAAAAATCGTGACGGCTTAATGGCTGGTATTTGTAACGGTTTCCAGGCAATTATTAAACTCGGTCTTGTGCCCTATGGCGAGATTATTGATACCGACGAAAATTGCCCAACCCTTACCTTTAATACTATCGGCCGCCACCAGTCAAGAATGGTTCAGACCCGTATCGCTTCCAATAAATCTCCCTGGCTTGCCGCTACCAATGTCGGCGATATCTACAATGTCCCGATTTCTCATGGTGAAGGTAAATTCCTTGCAAGTATGGAACTTGTAAAGAGCCTTGCAGAGAACGGTCAAATTGCAACCCAGTATGTAGATTTAAGTGGCAACCCCACTGCCGATATCCTCTTTAACCCCAACGACTCTGTCTGTGCTATCGAAGGTATTACTTCTCCCGACGGTAGAGTATTCGGTAAAATGGGCCACTCCGAACGTAAGGGCTTTGGCCTTTATAAGAATGTCCCGGGCAACTACGATATGCAAATGTTCGAATCAGCCGTTAAATACTTTAAATAATTTTAAAAGACGCTTTCTTTGAAAGCGTCTTTTTTCATACTTGTCATATTTAAAAACTTTTCTTCATACACTTTCATAGAACGAAACTGAAAAGAGGACTATATATGGCAGATAGCAGTATTTATAAGGATATTCAAACGCGTACCGGCGGAGATATCTATGTGGGCATAGTAGGACCTGTTCGTACGGGAAAATCAACCTTTATTAAAAAGTTTATGGACGTTTTGGTGCTTCCCCATATTAAAGAACAGTATATTAAAGAAAGAGCAACAGATGAATTGCCCCAATCCTCATCGGGTCGGACAATTATGACAACCGAGCCAAAATTCATTCCCGAAAATGCCGTAGGAATAACGGTTGATAACAGCGCCCATCTTAATGTCCGTCTTATTGACTGTGTAGGATATATTGTGCCGTCTTCGCTAGGATATATTGAGGAAGATAATCCCCGTATGGTAATGACCCCTTGGTATAGTGAAGCCGTACCCTTTAATATGGCGGCAGAAATCGGCACAAAAAAGGTTATCAACGAACATTCCACCATTGGACTTGTAGTTACAACCGACGGCTCTATTGGTGACATTCCACGCCACGAATATGCCGAGGCCGAAAAAAGAGTAATAGACGAACTAAAGGCAATAAATAAACCTTTTATTGTGCTTTTAAACTGTAAAAATCCGAAGTCTGAAGAAGCGGTAGAACTTGCAAACAGACTATCACGTGATTACTCTGTACCCGTAATGCCAATAAACTGTCTTGAACTTGACGAGACCGATATTAAGGCGATTTTAAGAAAAATACTCTATCAATTTCCCGTTAAGGAAATCAGCATAGAACTTCCCGCGTGGATAAACGCTCTGCCTCTCGACCATTGGCTAAGGTCAAGTCTTAACGAAACGGTTAAAACCGCCTTTGAGGGAATTTCAAAAATCAAGGACCTTTTTGTGCTTGAAAACGCCCTTAAAGATAACAAGAATGCCGAGTCGGTTAAAATGGAATGTGTAAATCTGGGAAGCGGAACGGCGCAGTATTCAATAACCGTAAACCGAGAACTCTTCTACTCGGTTATTACCGAGAATATTGACCTTGAGATTAAGAATGACCGTGACCTTATGGATACTCTTAAAGAACTTGCGGTAATGAAAAGAGAATATATGAGGGTCAAGAACGCACTTGACGAGGTTGAAGCAACAGGTTACGGAATAGTTCTTCCCACAACTGAGGAACTCTCTCTTGAAGAGCCTGAAATTATGCGTCAGGGAGGCAGATACGGTGTTCGCCTTCGTGCCTCTGCCCCCTCGATTCATATGATGAAAGCCGACATTACAACCGAAGTAAGCCCAATTGTCGGAAGCGAAAAGCAGAGCGAAGATTTAATTAAGTATCTGCTTTCGGAGTTTGAAGACGACCCCACAAAAATCTGGAGTTCGAATATTTTCGGAAAATCTCTGCACGAACTTGTTAACGAAGGTCTCAACACCAAACTCTCCCGAATGCCGTCAGATGCGAGAATGAGAATTCAGGAAACGGTCGAAAGGGTAATCAATGAGGGTTGCAACGGCCTTGTCTGCATAATTATATAATAAAAAGTGGAGTCAAAGACTCCACTTTTTACTGTTTTTTAATAAGCATAGACACATCTAAAATTCCGTTTTGAATACTGCTTTCAAGGTTTTTAATCTTTTCTCCTGCCGCAATATTGGTTGTAGCGAAGAAAAGGGGATAGGCAAGATGGTCGGTGTAGAGGGCTTTGGAAACTTCTGTGCAGTCGTATCCGTCAAATCCCAATGAGGAGTTATAGGCGGCAACCGTTCCCGAAGAGGAACGTCTTGGAGCAATAATAATATCATAGTCTCCATAGTTAAGTGCCGAGTTTAGTGAGCCTTGAGGAATTTCTTCAATGTTTATAAAACAACTCAAGGTCTGTTGCCAATGCCCCGCAATAGATTTTGCGACATCTCTGCAAGTCGCGTCATCAGGATACTTAATTGCTATATTCTTTGCCGAAAAACCGTTTTTAACAAGTTCTGAATAATTTTCTAAAGCCTTTTGGCTGTCATATCTGATAAATTCTGTGACCTTTGGAGCATTTACTTTTAAAACCGCAGGGTAAAGTGTGTCGGCAACCCTTCGAGTTTCTTCAAGTTTAGTCTTGTACAAATCTGACGAAACGGTAGTCAGTAAAGCCTCACGCAGTTTTGGGTCAAGCCTTTTGCTTAAATACATAGTGTAACAAATGTCTTCGGTCGTGTTCACCTTAAAATCTGGTGCAATTTCGTGATATTCCGGCGTCGAAATATATATAAGGTCAGTGTTATCGTGCTCTAACATAGGAGAGGCTTCTTTATCACTGCAGGTAAAATAAATACGCATTGAGTTTGCTTCAAACGGACCCGTGTATTCAAGATTTTTGGCAAGACGGATAAGATATTTGGTTTCTTTTGTCCACTTTCTGACATAGTAGGAGCCGTTTGAGTTGGTGGTGTCTATTGTAAGTCCGTATTTTCCTTTACACTGATTAAAGAACTTCTCATTACAGGGCATTGTAATCGCTGAGGTTAGAACCTTTTCAAATTCTTCGTCCTTTTTTGAAAGTTTTATAACAAGCGTATAGTCGTCTTTTGCAGTTACGCCAAGTGACGAGGGTTCAGCCCCCTCGTTTCTAATTTTTTCGGCGTTTTCAATTGCAAAAAGTGTGTTTGCATAGGGTGCACTTGTCACAGGGTCAACCGCCCGTCTGAAAGCAAAAACAAAGTCGTTTGCCGTAACAGGAGTGCCGTCCATCCAAACGGCGTCTTTGCGAAGTTTAAAGGTATATGTTTCTCCGTTTTTTTCAAAACTTTCTGCCGCCGAGGGAACTATATTTCCGCTGTCATCAAATCTTAAAAGAGTGTCAAAGAGAGAGCGAACAACAGTAAGTTCTTCTTTTGAGTGAGCAACCTGTGGGTCAAGGGTAGACGGTTTTGACTCAAGTTCAACATATATAAAGGCGTCCTTATAACTTTCATTGCAAGCAGAAAAGTTCAGCCCGACTACTAAAAGGCAAAGCAGTACCGAGAGCATTTTAATAAACCGCATAGTTTTCATCCTATCTGATATTTTACTAATAAATTATATTATATGTCTTTTATTTTTTCAAGTTATTTATCTTTGTAAAGAAAAATACTTGACAGATAAAGACCCTTGTGTTATTATCTTTATGGCAAGAAATTTACTTGACACTATAAGAGGTGAGTTATTTGGCCGCCAATTTCTATGTTTCTGAACTTCTGGACCGTTATGGCGAAATACTTTCCGAAAAACAGTACAGAATACTTGACGGTTATTACAATAATGACCTTTCTCTGTCCGAAATTGCCGAAAACGAGGGGATAACCCGTCAGGGTGTCAGTGATTTTGTAAAACGCTCGGAAGCCCAACTTTTTGAATATGAGCAGAAACTTCATCTGTGTGAAAATATTTCGGTGCTTAAAGCGGCTGCCGATAGTTTAAAGGAAGGCAAGGGCGACCTGCAAACCCTGCTTGATATAATTGATAGAATGTAGCGAAAAGAGGTGGTAAAATGGCTTTTGACAGTCTTTCAGACAAACTCTCAAGTGTCTTTAAGAAACTTCGCTCAAAAGGCAAACTGAATGAACACGACGTTAAAGAGATAATGCGTGAAATCCGCCTCGCTCTTTTAGAAGCCGACGTTAGTTATAAAGTTGCTAAAGATTTTACTAACTCGGTTTCCGAAAAATGCGTCGGCGAAAAAGTTTTCGAAAGCCTTACTCCCGCCCAGACGGTTATTAAAATTGTACGTGACGAACTTACCGCCCTTATGGGTAACGAACATGCCCGTCTTAAAACTTCAAATAAAATCCCAACCGTTATTATGCTTTGCGGCCTTCAGGGTTCGGGTAAAACTACCCACGCGGCAAAACTTGCTAAACACCTTAAGGCAAAGGGTCACCGCCCAATGCTTGCCGCTTGTGATATTTACCGCCCTGCCGCTATTGAGCAGTTAAAGGTGCTTGGTGAGCAAATCGGTGTTCCCGTTTTTGAAAAGGGAACTCAAAAGCCTGAAATTACCGCTAAACAGGCGGTTGCTTATGCTAAGGACTACGGCCACGACTTTCTTTTGCTTGATACTGCCGGTCGTCTTCATATCGACACCGAACTTATGGAGGAACTAAACCGTATAACCAAAACGGTAGAGGTTAACAATATTCTTCTTGTAATCGACTCTATGGTTGGTCAGGACTCTGTTAATATTGCCAAAGCCTTTAATGATATACTCGAAATTGACGGCGTCATAATCACTAAACTTGACGGCGATACCCGCGGCGGTGCTGCACTTTCTGTTCGTGCTGTAACGGGCAAACCGATAATGTTTGCCGGTGTTGGCGAAAAACTTGATGATTTAGAGGAATTCCACCCTGACCGAATGGCGTCGAGAATACTCGGAATGGGAGATGTCCTTTCTCTAATTGAAAAGGTCGAAACCGAAATTGATGAGAAAAAGGCATTAGAAACTGCAAAACGCCTTGAGGAAAACAAGTTTGACCTTAATGATTTGCTTGACCAATTTGAGCAAATTAAGAAAATGGGCAACATTAAAAGCCTTATTTCGATGATTCCGGGCGGAGCGAACATCAGGGAAGAGGATATTGACGAACGTGCAATGCTTCGCACCGAAGCAATTATTAAATCTATGACAAAAAAAGAGCGTTCAAAACCCGAAGTTCTTAATGCTTCCCGTCGTAAAAGAATTGCGGCAGGAGCAGGTGTTACTGTTGAAGATGTTAATAAACTCATGAAACAGTACGAACAAATGAAAAAAATGTTCAAGCAATTTTCAGGGAAGAACGGCAAACGCCGTTTCGGTAAAAAATTCCCCGGCGGTATGCCCGGCGATTTTCCCGGATTTTAGTTAATCAAGAGTTTTCTCTTAATTATATAAAAATATTTTGGAGGTGTTAAAATATGGCAGTTAAAATCAGACTTCGCAGACTTGGTGCTAAAAAGGCTCCTTTCTACCGTGTAGTTGTTGCTGATTCCCGCTATCCCCGTGACGGTCGTTTTATTGAGGAAATCGGTACTTATGACCCCACTAAGGACCCTGCCGCTATCAACATTGACGGCGACAAGGCTAAGAAATGGATTGCAAACGGTGCTCAGCCTACTGATACCGTAAAGGCTCTTCTTAAAAAGTCTAACATTATTTAGTTTAAATGGAGGAAAATCCTATGCAAGAATTATTAGTATCTATTGCTGCCGGATTAGTTGAAGCACCCGACCAGGTTTCTGTCACTGTTGACGAACCTAACGAAGAGGGCGTAATAGTATATCATCTTCACGTTGCTGAAGGAGATATGGGCCGTGTTATCGGTAAACAGGGAAGAATAGCCAAGGCTATCCGTACCGTTATGCGCGCTGCTGCTAATCGTACCGGCGATAAAGTAATGGTTGAAATTGACTAATAAAAAACGCAACCCCCATATTTTATGGGGGTATTAGTTTATTATTAAGCATTATGCTTTTTATATAGGTGATAATTTTGAAAAAGAATTTTCTAGAGGTTGGTAAAATTGTCGGCACCCACGGTGTGCGGGGTATGGTTAGAATTCAACCTTGGTGCGATTCTGCCGAGTTTTTCTGCTCTCTTAAAAAGGTTTATCTTGACCAAAACGGAAAGGACAAGTTAAACATTTTAAAGTCTTCGCCCCACGGTAATGTTGTTATTGCGTCAGTTAAAGGAATTGACTCAATCGAAGAAGCCGAAAAGTATCGCAACAAGGTAATCTATATGGACCGAAAAGACGCAAAACTCGACAACGGTCAGTACTTTATTTGCGACCTTATCGGCATAAATGTATATGATGCCGATAGTGATAAACTTTTAGGCGTTATTTCTGATGTTTCACAGACCGGAGCAAACGATGTGTGGCATATAAAACAGGAAGATAAAGAGTATCTTATCCCCGCAATTGACGATGTTTTAGTTTCGGTTGATATCGACGGCGAAAAGGTAATAATTCGCCCACTGAAAGGAATTTTTCCCGATGAAGATTGATATTATGACCCTCTTTCCCGAAATGTGTCAGCGTGTTTTAGACGAAAGTATTATAGGCAGAGCCAGAAAAGCGGGAAAGGTAGAAATTTCCTGTGTGAATATTCGCGACTTTTCAGGGAACAAGCATAATAAGGTAGATGATACGCCCTACGGCGGCGGAATGGGAATGGTAATGTCGGCAACCCCGATTTATAATTGCTTTAATTCTCTCTACAATCCTGAAACCGAGCAAAAACCCCATCTTATATATTTAAGCCCAAAAGGTAAAACCTTTACTCAAAAAAAGGCTGTTGAACTTTCAAAACTTGACCGAATTGTTTTGCTCTGCGGTCATTACGAGGGTGTTGACCAGCGTGTGATTGACGAAATAGTCGATGAAGAAATTTCGGTAGGGGACTTTGTGCTGACGGGCGGAGAACTTCCGGCACTAACCGTAGCGGACGCCGTTTGCAGAATGTTGCCCGGAGTTTTATCCGACGAGGTCTGCTTTAGAGAAGAAAGCCATTTTGAAGGACTTCTCGAATATCCTCAGTACACTAAACCTGACATCTGGCTTGACAGAAAGGTCCCTGATATTCTCTTGTCGGGCCATCACGCCAATATAAATAAATGGCGAAGAGAAAAAGCAATAGAGGAAACCTTTAAAAGAAGACCCGAATTGTTAAAGGACGCAAACCTTTCTAAAAAAGAGCAGGAGTTCTTAAAAACACTTTTGAAAGATGTAGGTACTGACCAATAGTTATCCAATTTGTTGGTAAAGTTGCACAAATTAAACCGTCGCATTTAGGCGTAGTTTGACTGTTTGTTAGAACTTGGTGTTAACTGATTGACTGTGGAATATATTGTGGTATAATAATAAAAAAGATAATAAAAACCACAATGGTTATATTATGTAAGGAGAATATATATGTGCGTTAAAGAGGTAGTAATCAACAATCAGGTTGGTCTTCACGCAAGACCTGCAACCTTCTTCATTCAAAAGGCTAACGAATTCAAGTCTACCGTTTGGGTAGAAAAAGAAGAGAGAAGAGTTAATGCAAAAAGTCTTCTTGGCGTACTTTCTCTTGGAATTGTTGGCGGTACAAAAATTTCTATAATCGTTGACGGACCCGACGAAGAGGTGGCTCTTAACGCTCTTGTAGAACTCGTAGAAACCGGCTTTGGTGATATGTAATATTTTAAAAACAACCGATACTCAAAATATCGGTTGTTTTTTTGAAAAAACTACTTGATTTTTATTTATCGCTGTGATATAATCACACTTGCTGATAAAAAAGCATCCGGGTGTGGCGAAGTTTGGTATCGCGCTTGAATGGGGTTCAAGAGGCCTCGAGTTCGAATCTCGACACTCGGACC
>JAZSLH010000137.1:0-15745 GCA_045535275.1 Acutalibacteraceae bacterium | reverse complement strand
TATTGAACACCCCTGTAAAACCTGTTTTGGAAAGGGTAAAATCCGTAAAACAACCGACAAAGAAATTGAAATCCCCGCAGGAATTGACAACGGTCAGGCGTTTTCAATAACGGGTGGCGGTAATGTCGGAACAAATGGCGGACCGTCGGGCGACCTTGTTATTGAGGTTGCTATCCGTCCCCACGAGTTTTTCACCCGCAAGGGCTTTGATGTTTACTGTGAAATCCCCGTAACATACGCTCAGGCAACCTTAGGCGGAGAAATTGTTGTTCCCACCCTTGACGGAAAGGTTCGCTTTAACATACACGAAGGCACCCAGCCGGGCGAGAAATTCAAACTCCGCGACAAAGGAATTAAACGGCTTAATTATTCGGGCAAGGGCGACCAGTATGTGATTATCTCGGTAGAAGTACCGAAAAATCTAAACAAAAAGCAAAAAGAGTTGCTTAAAGCCTTTGATGAAGCCACCGACGATAAAAATTACAACAAAAAGAAATCCTTTTTCGATAAGGTTAAGGATATGTTTGATTAGAAAAAGACTCCTTTTCAAAAGGAGTCTTTTTTAAATATAAATTGACAGAAAAGTCAATATAATATATAATATATTTATTAATATTGCCCATAGGAGTGAGCAAATGAAAACAGCAACAAAAATTTTAAGTCTTTTACTGGCGGTAGTAATGCTTCTGGGCGTTACTGCTTGCGGAAGCAACCAAAACACAGATGTCTCTTCAAGTGAGCCCTCAAGTGTTGACCAATCCTCTACCGAAGAGGTTTCGTCTGAAGAACCTTCAAGCGAGGCTGAGAGTTCAAGCGAGGAAACAAGTTCTAAAACACCTAACGGAGTTGCTATCGGCAAAGACGATAATAAGGGCGGAGTTTGGGACGGTACGGTTGCAAGTGGAATTTCAAAGGGCAACGGAACAAAAGACCACCCCTACATAATTTATTCTGCACAGGAGTTTGCTTACGCTATGACCTCGGCGGCAAGAAGAGATTATTACTTTGAACTTGCTAACGATATATACCTTAACGATGTAAAAAGCAAAGATTGGATGTTAAACAAGAAAAACAACGCCTGGTTTACCGATGTCAGTTTTTCGGGCAATCTTGACGGAAAGGGTCACTGTATTTACGGCCTCTGGATTGACCCAACCCCCGACAAAATTCCCGAATCTGCAGGTCTTTTTGCCTGGTTTGAAAAGGGTTCTGTTTCCAACCTCGGAATAAGATACTCTTTCATTATAGGCGAAAAATTTGCGGGTGCTTTTGTCGGAAGAGTAAATCAAGCAGGAAACGTAAGAAGTTTTAAAAACTGCTTTGTTGACGAAACGGTCTATGTTCAGTATAAAGCCGCAGGCGGTATTGCCGCAGGCGGTATTATCGGCTATGCATACGCTGGAGGAAAAACCGAGCCTCAAATCACCATAGAAAACTGCTATTCAAAGGCTCAACTTAAGGGCTCAAATCCCGACAGAACAAACGGAATTGTTGGTTCTTCTTATGATTGTGCTTATTCAATAAACGGGTGCTACTCGGTAGGCTATGACCCTTACTACGGCGTCTATAACCGATATGTTTCCCAAATGGTTGCCGAAGGAATTTCGGCAAAAGAGGTTTATAAAAACGTCTACACAACTCAAGACAGCCCAAGCGGAAAAGAGCATTGGACAAAGGTTGAACTCTCAAAAATAAAAGGCTCTGCCGCTGCTACCACCATGTCAGGTCTCGACTTTAAAAATGCTTATCAGACGGTTAACGGCGGAACTCCCAAATTAAAAGTTTTCTCAAGTATTGACGGCAAAGACGTTTCGGTAACGCCGATTGACCAAATTTCACTTGCAAGTTTCGACCCCCCTCCGGGAAAACCTCTTAAACAGTAATAAAAAAAGATGTGTAGTTGTAACTACACATCTTTTTGTTTTTTAAAATTATCTTTGAACGCGTCCTGAACCGTCGCCGCCGGCTAACTTTTCAACCTCTGAAACGGTAACTCG
Source organism: Acutalibacteraceae bacterium (assembly GCA_045535275.1). GTDB lineage: Bacteria > Bacillota > Clostridia > Oscillospirales > Acutalibacteraceae > SFWF01. Next base: position 13,748 of record JAZSLH010000137.1, on the reverse strand, counting down.
GTTAAAGTCACCCTCAATAGAATGTTTAAGAGCCGAAGCCGCAACGGCAAATTCAACTGCCGACTGGGTATCTTTTCCCGAAAGTAAGGCGTAGATAAGACCTGCGCCGAAACTGTCGCCTCCGCCTACGCGGTCGGTAATGTGGAGATGATACTCTTTAGAGAAGCAGTAGTTTTCTCCGTCATAGAGCATAGCCGCCCAGTCATTATCACTTGCCGAAATAGAGGAACGAAGGGTAATTGCAACCTTCTCAAAACCGAACTTGTCGGCAAGTTGCTTAGCAACGCTCTTATAACCCTCGTGATTGAGTTTTCCGCCGTAAATGTCGGTATCTTCTGCTTCAATTCCGAAAACGTCTTTTGCGTCTTCTTCGTTGGAGATACAAACGTCAACATACTGGCAAAGTTCGGTCATAGCGGCTCTTGCCTCTGCTCTTGTCCAAAGTTTTCCGCGGTAGTTTAGGTCGCAGGAAATCTTAACGCCCTTTGCTTTAGCGGCAATACAAGCGGCTTTACAAATTTCAACAAGATTTGAGCCTAGTGCCGGGGTAATTCCGGTAAAGTGGAACCAGTCGGCACCGGTGAAAATATCGTCCCAGTCAAAGTCTTCGGGGGAAGCGGTTTGAATAGAGGAATGAGCACGGTCATAAATACAAACCGAGCCTCTCTGTGAAGCACCCTTTTCAAGATAGTAGATTCCGACACGCTCACCACCACGGGCAATATCATCGGTGTCAACGCCGAAATAACGAAGCGAGTTTACGGCAGCCTGACCGATAGCGTGGGTAGGAAGTTTGGTAACAAAGGCAGCGTCCATACCAAAATTGGCAAGAGAAACTGCAACATTTGCTTCGCCGCCGCCAAAGGTTGCTTGCATCTGGTCGTTCTGGAAGAAACGGTAATAACCGTTTGGAGCAAGACGAAGCATAATTTCGCCGAAAGTAACTATTCTTTTCATAAAAACACACCTTTTTTATTTTTTTCTTATTATACAATAAAGAAACAAAAAAATCTATAGCAAAATTATCTTTTCTCGGCGTTGTATATTGCAAAAACAATCATTCTATTGACTAATTATAAAAAAACAGTTAAAATAAAGGTGTAAAACAATGAATAGGAGAATGCAATATGGCTGAAAATAAAGATATGGAACTTGATTATACCCCCGATATTATCAACCTTACCGATGATGAGGGAAACGAGTACACCTTCGAGGTGCTTGACGCTATTGAATCAGATGACGGACGCTACCTCGCAATGCTCCCCATCTACGACGATGCTCAAAAGCAACTTGAAGACAGCGGAGAACTCGTTATCGTAAAGGTCGGAGAGGAAGACGGAGAAGAATATCTTTTCCCCATTGAAGACGATGATGAGTATGATTTCGTTGCCGACGCCTTTATCGAAAGACTTCAAGACCTCTACGAGATTGACGAGCAGTAATTATTAAGTGATATTGTGAGACAAGTCTCACAGTGATATTTTGCCTTTCGGCAAAGTGATATGCTTTTGACAAAGCGTGATATTATATTCGCCTTTAAGTTGTCTGAAAAGACAATATAACGATGCGGAAGCATCATATAACTGCGAAGCAATATAACTCGCCGTAAGGCGAATATAACTGCGACTTCGTCGCGCATCCTACCCTGTTCGCGGACTGTGGCACTTATAACCCTACAACCTTTATTTTGGGAGTTTATTCTCGCTCGGCAGGTGAGCAGGCCTCCCGCAAAACTTTGCGGACGTTGGAAGCCCGAACCGAGCGGAGAACACCCACCTGCTTTTTCGCAGGTTATCTTAGTGCCCGATACGGCAGGGTGGGGAACATACATACTAAAAAAGACAAGCCGAGAGGCTTGTCTTTTTTCAGTTTACAGTTTACAGTTTACAGTTAACAGTTGACAGAGAGTCAGAAAAAGGATAAAAATAAAAGAGCCATACTGAAGTGAACTATTTGGGGTTCACTTCATACGGCTCTTTTTATTTTTCCACAAGTTTAATATTTTCTGCTTTTTCGGCTCTTTCTTCCTCTTCAGAAGAGAGAATATACAGTTCTTCACACGCCCGTTGTGCAGAAACCAGTTCATTTATTGCTTTTTCAGTCGCGTCAAGTAGCGTTAGATACATTTGTTTATAATCTGGCATAAAACTCCTCCTAAAATATGGGGATTATATCCCCTTAATATTTTAGATTATAACCCCCATAATAATTATTGTCAAGGAGGGGTTTTATGATTAGTTTTGATAGGCTTTGGAAAACTATGAATGAAAAATGTGTTTCCACCTACGCGTTAAGAGAAAAATGCGGAATTGACAGTAAAACCGTTAGAAGACTTAAAGCAAATGAAAACGTTGAAACTAAAACAATAGATAAACTTTGCACTGTGCTTGATTGTAAAATAGAAGATATTATGGAATACATTAAAGAATAAAAAGACGACCGAGGGGTCGTCTTTTTCAGTTTACAGTTGACAGTTTACAGTTGACAGTTAGCAGGGGTTCGCTTTGCGAACAGGGGTGCTTCGCACAGGGGCGCCGTTGGCGCAGAAAAAAACGGCAACCGTAGGGCGCGACGAGAGCATAAGCGAGCGAGTCGGTAGTGAATGACGACACGGTGCGTCGTCAGAGCCGACGAGGGACCGAGCCGCAGCGAGAACCCCGACGCGCCGTTACAATATTAAAGTTACATATAGAATAAACGGCTACGCAGGGTTTGTTGCATAGCCGTTTTGTTTTTTTGTTGTTTTAAAGTTCGCTAGGCGCTTGGGCGTTTATCTTGCCGTTAGTCTGTGGTTTAGGGAAAAGGGATTAGGGAAGAGGGGATTTTCAGTAGAGATAAAGGAAAATTTGGGGTCTCCCTTATCCCTCATCCCTTATCCCTAAATCGCCTTCTTTTCGGCTACGAGAAAAATGTTTTTTAAATTTAAAAAAAACACTTGACTTTAACGCTTTAAAGTGCTATACTGTCAAACACAGAGAAAAAACAAGGCTAAAACGCCTTTAACTAAAAGGAGAAAAAACTATGAAAAAGATTATCGCATTACTTGTTTGTATTATTCTTGCGGTTACCTGTTTTGCAGGTTGCTCGGGCAGTGCCGACGACGGAAAATACACTATCGGTATTTGTCAGATTGTTAAGCACGACGCTCTCGACGCCGCAACAAAGGGCTTTAAGGACGCTGTTATAGAGGCTCTCGGCGAAGAAAATGTTACCTTTATTGAGCAAGACGCTGCTAACAACCCCGACACATGCGTTACAATTGTTAATGACTTTGTAACTAAAAAGGTTGACCTTATTTTAGCAAACGCTACCCCCGCACTTCAGGCCGCTTATAACGCAACCGAAACAATTCCGATTCTTGGAACTTCGGTTACCGAATACGGCGTTGCTCTCGGAATTGACAACTTCAGCGGTACTGTTGGCGCTAACGTTTCGGGAACAAGCGACCTTGCTCCCCTTACCGAACAGGCTCAAATGATTTTAGACCTCGTTCCTACCGCTAAAACCGTTGGTATTCTCTACTGCTCTGCCGAACCCAACTCGGCTTATCAGGCAAAAGAAGTTAAAGCCTACCTCGAAGGCAAGTCAATTACCGTTAAAGAGTTCAAGTTCGCAGGTTCAGAAGACGTAGCAATGGTTTCAGAAACCGCCGCTTCCGAATGTGACGCACTTTATATTCCTACCGACAACACCGCCGCTTCCTGTGCCGAAACTATCAACGGCGTAGTTGCTCCCAAAAAGGTTCCGATAATCGCAGGTGAAGCCGGAATCTGTAAAGGCTGCGGAATAGCAACCCTTTCTATCAGTTACGAACAACTTGGCCGAGTAACCGGTGAAATGGCTGTTAAAATCTTAAAGGGCGAAGCAGATATTTCCGAAATGGCTATTCAGTATGACGACAAGCCTGTCAAGAAATACAACGCTGACATCTGTAAAGAACTCGGAATTGCCGCCCCCGAGGGTTACGAGCCTCTTTCTTAACAAACACAAGAGATGTTTTTGCCGTGATACCAATGTATCACGGCAAATTGTGCTATATAAAAGGAGAATAAAATGGACTTTCTAAATTGGTTAGGCTCAATGCCGGGTGCCGCCGCCCAGGGACTTATCTGGGGAATAATGGCAATCGGTGTCTACATAACTTTTAAAATTCTCGACCTTGCCGACCTTACGGTTGACGGCTCTATGGTTACCGGAATGGCAACCTGTGCAATGCTTATGACGGCGGGCTTTAATGTCTGGGTAGCAATGGGCGTTGCCTTGGTTGCGGGAATGTTTGCCGGTCTTATAACCGGTTTTTTCCACACCTTCTTTAAAATTCCTGCAATTCTTGCGGGAATTCTGACCCAACTAATACTCTGGTCGGCAAACCTCAAAATAATGGGAAAAGCCAATCAGGCTCTTCCCGCAAGAAGTTTTGATGTTCTTATAACCCAACTTCGTAAATATGAATCTCTCGTTTATCTTTTTGTAATTTGTGTTGTTTTAGTTGCCGTTCTTTACTGGTTTTTCGGAACCCGCTATGGAATGTCAATTCGTGCAACCGGCTGTAACGAGAAGATGTCCCGTGCCCAAGGAATAAACACAAGTTTCAACAAGGTTGTCGGCCTTGCTATTTCAAACGGAATTGTTGCCTTTTCGGGTGCACTTCTTGCTCAATATTCGGGCAAAGCCGATATCTCGGACGGACGAGGTGCAATAGTTATTGGCCTTGCCGCCGTTATTATCGGCGAAGCGGTCGTTTCAAAAATGGGTCAAAACTTTGTTATTCGCCTTACGGGCGTTATTGTGGGCGGAATAATCTACTATGTTGTTTACCAGACGGTCATCTTCTTCGGCCTTGATACCGACCTGCTCAAAATGCTTTCGGCAATCGTTGTGGCAATCTTCCTTGCCTTCCCCGAAATGAAAAGACGGTTTTTCTCTAAAAAAACTGTAATAAAAAACAAGGAGGCGGCATAAATGTTAGAAATCAAGAACATAACTAAAGTTTTTAATGCCGCAACGGTCAACGAGAAGGTTGCCCTTGATAACCTTTCTTTAACCCTTGAAGACGGGGACTTTGTAACGGTTATTGGCGGAAACGGTGCGGGAAAATCAACCCTTTTAAACGCTATTGCGGGAACCTTTGCCGTGGACGAGGGAACTATTACGGTCGACGGAGTCAACATTACAAAACTCCCCGAACACAAAAGAGCCAAGTTTATCGGCCGAGTTTTCCAAGACCCAATGACAGGCACCGCCGCAGATATGTGGATTGAAGAGAATATGGCTCTTGCAATGCAAAGAGGCAAAAGAAGAGGTCTTGGCTGGTCAATTACGGCCGCCGACCGCAAGGTGTTTAAAGAAATGCTCACCCGACTTGACTTGGGGCTTGAAACCCGCCTTTCAACAAAGGTTGGTCTTCTTTCGGGAGGTCAGCGTCAGGCAATTACCTTGCTTATGGCGTCAATGAACAATCCTAAACTTTTGCTCCTTGACGAGCATACAGCCGCCCTCGACCCCAAAACCGCAGAAAAGGTCTTGACAATCACAAAAGAGATTGTTGAAGAACAAAATCTCACTACCGTTATGATTACCCATAATATGAAAGACGCAATCGCTTTTGGCAACCGCCTTATTATGATGAATGCGGGAAAAATTATTCTCGACATTAAGGGCGAAGAAAAGAAAGCGTTAACGGTAGAAAAACTCCTTTCTGCCTTTGCAAAAGCCGGTTCGGACGGTGCCGCAAATGACAGAATGCTTCTAATCTAAGGTGACAAGAGTCGAACAATTTACGCCTACAAAACAAAATTTTCGGTAACAGTTTGCCTCAAAACTTGTAATACGGCAGTATTACTGCGTTTTGTCGGCTTTCTCTAACACAAAAATTTTCGTTTTGATAGGTCGTAGAGTTTCTGCCACCGAATTTTTTATCGGGTGAAGCGTGAGTTTGACGCAAGGCTGACGCCTTGCTAAAACGAACGCAAAGACCAATAAGTAAAGGCGGTGAGCGAAACCGCAAAGGGTTCGACTCTTGTCACCTTAAATGGTTTGTTCTTTAATGATTTCAAGAACCGTACGGGTCAAAATATTTCCCGCGGTAATCGGAGCAGTTTTTTCAGGGAGTGCAGGTGCGTGTACAACTTTTATACTGTTTTCTTCAGCAAAAGCAAAATCTGTACCTTTTGATTTTGAGGAAAGTTCAATGATTATTGTATCAGATTTAACCTTTTTCAATAAATTTTTATCTAAAACAAGCGACGGAACTGTTTGAAAAATAATATCGAATTTATCTATTTCCTTTTGTAACTCTTTAAACTCATAAACTTTAAATCCCAATGCGTCTGCACAAGACTTATCTTTCTGGCTTCGTGCCGCAATAGTTATATCACATTTCATTCCTTTAAGGCGGTCAACAAGTATTTTTGCAACCCTTCCAAAACCCGTTACAAGAATTTTGCTGTAAAAAAGAGAAGTTTTAGAATGTTCTATTGCTAGTTTTATAGAGCCTTCTGCTGTAGGAATAGCATTAAGAAATGCAAAATCGTCCCGTTTGTTTATGTCTATGGTTTTAAATGAGCCGTTTTCATAGTTACAAGTTATTAAAATGCATTCTTTATTGACCCTATTAAACAGGTCATCTGTATCGATAGAATATATACCTTCAATATTAATTTTTTCGCCCTTGTTTAAGGTAGGTATCGGTAGAACTATACAGTCATAATCAAGTTTTTCAGGTATTTCTTCTGCTTTAGTAAGCAAGTTGACACTAAAGCCTTCGTTTAAAAGATTTTTTTCTAATATTTTGTGTCTTTCAGAACTGCCGATTATACAAATATTCATTATATCACCAAAAAAACGTCATAAAATGTTTACAGTACATTTTATGACGTTTATATTTATTGGTGAGTTCCTTTTTGTAACTGTTTTAAAATTTCTTCCTTAGAATTTTTATCAGGATTCTCAATAACAAACTCGGTTGCTGTATTGAGCATTTTCCCGATTTGTTCTCCTTTATAACCTAAATTCAAAAGACTTTGCCCGTTTATTTTAAGGTGGCTAATCATATATGGCTCAAAACCTGCCTCAATTTCGCTTTTAAAACGAACAAGGTCTTCTGACTTATCTGGCCACAAAAGTTTAACATAACTAAAATATAAGTCTGTTTTGTCGCTTCCAAACCGAAACATAAAGCGTTTAAGTTCTATCTTATTTTTCGGAATATCATTTTCACTAATACTGTCCAAAAAGTCTATTGCCTCAATTGTCTTCTTTTCGGCTTTCAGTCTTGTTTTTATTGTAGCGGTGTCGTGATTACAAAGTGAAATTAGCAATGCAAATTTAAATGTTAAATTTGTTTTAATATCTTTTAATTGGCTAAAAGTGTTATAATCGTACTTAGCAGACCCAATTCCGCAAAACTTAAGACCGTTTTTATTTAGTAAAGTATAAAGTGTCTGCGGTCTTATACCTGCTGAAAGTTTTACAAGTTCTTTGTATATTCTTTCTCCGCTTATCAGTGAAAGCCTATCACACATTCCGACTGCAGACTGCTCTGTTCTTTTTTCAATATCAAAATCTAAAACAGAAGAAAATCTGTATGCTCTTAAAATACGAAGAGCGTCCTCGCTAAAACGCAGTTTCGGGTCTCCAACCGCACGAATTTTTCCGTCTTTTAAGTCTTTAATTCCATTGAAGAGGTCAATGATTTCGTGTTTTGGATTGTATGCAAGTGCGTTTATTGTAAAGTCTCTTCTACAAAGGTCTTCTTCAATACTGCTGACAAATTCAACATTTTCGGGATGTCTTGAGTCGATGTATTGACCGTCGGTTCGGTAGGTGGTTACTTCAATCGGAAAACTGTCAATAATAACCGTAACAGTACCGTGTTTAATCCCTGTCGGTACGGTGTTTTCAAAAATATCTATTATTTCTTCGGGCCGTGCAGAAGTTGCAATATCTATGTCATCGCATTCTTTCCCTAAAATCATATCGCGAACACATCCGCCAACAAAATATGCTTCAAATCCGTTATCTTCAATTTTTTCAAGGCACTTTATGGCGTAATCAGGAAAATTAAGCATAAATTTAACTCCAATAAAAAAATAGTTTCTTTTTTTCAAAAAATTGGTATAATATTAGATAAGGTTAATATTTTTTGAGGTTATAATTATGAAAGAATTACGCGATACAGATAAACTTCTTACCAACATAAAACATATCCACATGATTGGTATTGGCGGCTCGGGAATGTGTCCACTTGCCGAAATACTTCACTCAAAAGGGTATGTACTTACAGGTTCAGATAATAACGAGGGTGACACCCTCAACAGAATAAAGGCGCTTGGTATCAAAGTGTTTATGGGACACAGACCAGAGAACATAGACGGAAGCGAACTTGTAGTTTATTCGGCTGCGATTTCTGAAGATAATCCGGAACGCGTTGCTGCCAAAGATAAGGGAATTCCTACGATGGAACGCTCTTTGCTTCTTGGTGCTCTGACAAGATGCTATGACAATGTTATAGGTGTTTGCGGTACTCACGGTAAAACAACCACCTCTTCTATGATAACACAAATACTCTATTTAAACAAGATGGAACCTTCGGCAGTTATAGGCGGTAAATTACCGCTTATTGGTTCTAACGGACTGTCAGGAAAGAGCGATATTTTGGTGTGTGAGTCATGCGAATTTGTTAATACTTTCCTTGAATTGTCCCCTGATATCAGTGTTTTACTTAACATTGATAATGACCATCTTGACTATTTTAAAACAATGGAAAATCTTGTTGGCTCATTCAAAAAGTTTGTTGGAATGTCAAAACTCTGTTTTTTTAACGGAGATGATGAGTTGGTTTGTTCGGCACTAAAAGACCTTAACATCGAAAAAATTTCTTTTGGAACGAGTGGTTCAAATGATTATCAAGCGGTCAATATCCGCCCGAATAAATTTGGATTTTCTTTTGATGTTTTAAAGAAAAAACAAACTTTAATTGCGTTTGACCTTAAAGTTCCCGGTCTTCATAATGTTATGAATGCTCTGGCTGCGATTGCCGTATCTGATTATCTGGGTGTCTGTGCCAACGGCATAAAATCAGCAATCGAGGAATTTAAGGGAGCGGGAAGACGTTTTGAGTTTTACGGTGAATTCAATGGATTCGTACTTGCCGACGACTATGCGCATCACCCGACAGAAATTGCGGCAACACTAAGTGCCGCCCGTGATTTAAAATATAACAGGGTTATTGCAGTTTTTCAACCCTTTACATTTTCAAGAACTGCTTTGCTTAAGGATGAGTTTATAAAAGCGTTGTCTATAGCCGACAAGGTTATTCTAACGCCGATTATGGGGTCGCGTGAGGTTAACACTTACGGAATTTCTTCGAGCGACATTGCCGATGGACTTCCTGACTGCAAATGCACTTCTGATTTTGAAGAAACTGTTAACTTAATTCTTGATACCGCTACTAATGGTGATATTGTCATAACTATGGGTGGCGGAGATATTTACAAGGTTGCTAAAATAATTTCTGATAAATTTTAAAATATGTATTAAATAATAAATGCCAAACGAATTTTATCGTTTGGCATTTATTTTGTATAAAATTCCAGATTAGTATTACCGAGCGAAATCTTGTCGCCTTTTTTAAGAATGCAGTTTGATACTTTTTCGCCATTAACAAAGGTTCCTTGCAAAGTTTTATAGTCAAGCAATATAAATTGATTTTTATCGTTCACTATAAAAAGATGACGAGGAGCAACCCCCTTATCTTTACCGATTAGAATAGTATTATTCAGCCTGTAACCTATACGGGTTTTCCTTGAGAAAATCATATATTCTTTTCGATATGATTTATTGTTAATAACCTTTAGAGATGCGTTTTTTGCTAATTGTTCGCCAATTCCAATAAACAAGGCTATTAAAAGAGAGAAAACCAGAGTACTAAATGCTGTGCGAACGGTTGGACTATATGTTATTACACAGATAATATTGTAGACTATACTGCTTAAAACAGCACCGACTAACCCGCCCGATATGCACAGTACAAGTCTTTTTATGCTGCGTTTAGTAAGACCGACTGCAAGACCGCTGATTATACCTATAAGGATAAAACAAATTAAATTTGAAACATCTATGGCGATATTTGATACTGTGTCTTTTATAAATAGGGAGTTTATTGTGAGAGCAAATGAGGTGAAAACATATCCTGATAAAGTTGTTACAACTGAACCCAAAAGAGCGAACAAAATTGCTTTAAGTTTTGAACCATAGTGCAAACCGTCCGAAAGGCAAAGTAAAAAAGATAACACAAATAGAATAATTCCAAATCGGATAGAGGTTGTCTTAATTACAATAGAGCGAATTGTTTCGCCAAGTGTTAAATAATTATTATCAAACTCTAAACTGAAAGATTCGTTGAGCGCATCATTTGCAAAACTGTCAAACATAAGATATTCTTCAACAAGGAGTGTGTCTTTTTTTGAAGCGTCATAAATATACCACTCAATAAAAGAATTTTCACTGTCCTTATCAACACCGGTTGCTTTACAGTAGGAGTAGAACGAGTTTTCAATTTTACTGAACGAATTTATTGCGTCGTTTGAGTACTCAAAGTAATCTGACAGTTTGTTGTGTCCCTCACGCCAGGCAAAAGCCGATTCATCGGTAATGGGGGAGGTAATCTGTATCATGCTAAAAGAAACTACTGCTGCCAAGACTGCCCAAATGAGATATTTATGTAGAATAGTTTTAAACGAAAAACCGCTATTTATATATGCTTGAACTATTTTTAAACTATGTGTTTTGCAGATTAATAGGTCAATTTTTGCTTTAATCGAAGTTCTTGTTTGTAACTCGGGTTCGAAATTTGTATCAAGTGTTTTTACAGTTATTTTTTTTCTGCCTTTTGGCCAAAGGTTCTTATTTTCTTCTGCCCATTTTTGAGCCTCTTTATTTGTTTTTCTAATTGGGAATTCTTTATACTGAATAACTTGACCTATGAAAATAATTATATCAATTAGTGTTTTGCATTCGATTTCCTTCTTCGTAAGACAAAGGTTTCCGTTTTTAACTGAGGGGTGCCAGATAGGAGTTATAAATTTAAAAACAGGGGAAACAAAAGGATAAAACAACGGAAAGTATATTCTGAGTTTGTGTTCTTCTGCAGTTTCAACGCTGTTATCGGGAAGTTTTTGAATTCCCTTTACAAAATACGTAACATCACAGTACTGAACTAAACCTTTACGGGTGTGAGTAAAAACAATATTCTTGTTCTGCGAAAATGCTTTTTTCGCAGCCGAAACTTCAAGTGAAATTCTATCAGTCCTGGCAGTCATTACTCAACCCCCCTGTCTTAATAATATATTATTATATTACAATCAAAAAAATTATACACTTATTATTTATATTTGTCAATTATTCAATAAATTAAAATATATTTACTAATATTTTATCATCTAAAATTTCCAGAAATTTATTGTAATATATGGCATAATTTATAAAAATGTTAAGACCTTCTCAGGTTCGAATCCTGCTACATAAAAAAACCCCAAACCCAACTTAAAGGTCGGATTTGGAGTTTTGGTCGAGGCGACAGGATTCGAACCTGCGGCCTCTGCGTCCCGAACGCAGCGCTCTACCAAACTGAGCCACGCCTCGAATTATATTTTACCAATGTATTATAAAGAATTGACAACCTTTTGTCAAGACTTTATGAATATATCCCGATTTTCTTCCAATAATATTGGGGAAAGGGGAGTTACAGTGAATAATAAAGACTATGATAAACTTGTTAAGAAGAAATCTCCTCCGTCAAAAAAAGCCAGAGATTTTGTTTGTGCATTTTTGATTGGCGGTACGATTTGTACCATTGGACAACTTTTAAGAGAGTTACTTCTTTATTATGGTGTTGAAGAGAAAAAGATTGGAATGATAGTTTCTGCTGTTCTTATCGCTCTTGCAGGAGTTCTGACCGGGTTTAAACTCTTTGAAAAAATTGCAAAACACGCAGGCGCGGGAACCCTTGTACCAATTACGGGATTCGCTAATGCGGTAATTTCACCCGCTATAGAGTTTAAACCTGAAGGTTTTGTCCTCGGGGTCGGAGCAAAAATGTTTGTAATTGCTGGACCGGTTATTGTTTACGGTACAGTTGCGAGTGCACTTTATGGACTTATTTATTGGCTAATGAAGATGATATAATAAAAAGGTAGACAAATGGTTTTCTCCACAAGTCTACCTTTATTTTATTATTGAACGATTTTAGTAATATTTTTATAATTTTGAAAATCCGTATGTGTTGACAAGTGCGTCAAGTTTAACTCCTTTTTTGCAAAGTGGACATTCGTGTGCAGGGAAAGAAGCATAATCGGGAAGGTCGTGCGGATTAAATGCGGAACGAACGGGGATATTGTTACATTTATCAACCGTTGCAAAGATTGAAGCAATTCCAACAACCATTCCGCCGTAATAGTTAACGGCTTCAACAGCAGCCTTTGCGGTATATCCTGTTACAACTGAAGCCGCGAGAACAAGAACATGCTTTCCTTGAATCATAGGAGCCATGTTGTCGCGGAAAATAATCTGGCTGTTTGCTGCGTGTTCAGGGGTAACAACATAAATGGTCTTATGAGCATTTATATTATGAAAATGATTTTTAGTAAGTTCGTTTGCAAGGCAGGTGCCGATAACTTCGGTTCCGTCAAGGCAAAGAATAGTATCAATAATTGTATTTGAATTATAATAACTTAAAAGTTCTTGTGCTACGGCTTTTGCTTCTGAGAGACGGCTTTTTTGAGCAACAATATCTATGTAATAATTGATATGTGAGCGTCCTGTTGCAAAATGTCCTTTTGCAATACGAAGAAAAAGATTTTTACGTTTAGTTTCAAGTTTATAAGTATTGTTTGTAGGCATAGGGTCCTCCTAAATTCTCAAAGGGCACTTCACAAACAAAAGATGTTTGCAAAAAGCCCTTTTTTTTATAATACTATAATTTTGACTCAATTACAAGAAAAAATTTACTATAAATTAGAATACCCGTCTAAAGACGGGTGTTTATTTGAATAGATTTCCGTCGTGCGAATCAATCGCGCATATTAAAGGAAAATTGTTAAAGACTAGTTTTTTGACCGACTCGCAGCCTAAATCTTCAAAAGCGATTTCTTCAAGTGATGAAATAGAGGCACAGGCAAGCGCTCCCGCGCCACCGATAGCGCAAAGGTAAATCGCCTCGTTTTTGCGAATCGACTCGCAAACCTCTTTACTTCTTTCGCCCTTTCCAATCATACATTTAAGGCCATTATCAAGCAAAACAGGGGAGTAGGCGTCCATTCTTGAAGAGGTTGTCGGACCGCAACTTCCGATAATCATACCTTCGGGTGTTGGTGTAGGTCCTGCATAATATATTGCAGACCCGTCAATTTCAAAGGGAAGAGGCTCTCCTTGTTCTAAAAGTTCAATAAATCGCTTATGAGCAGCATCTCTTGCGGTATATACCGTTCCACAAAGGAAGATTTTATCTCCCGCTTTTAGTTTTTTTGCCTCGGTTTTAAGGCTTGATGTGTCTAAATATATTTCGTTCATAATTAACCTAGTTTTGCGTAAAGTTCAGCAAAATCATCGCTTATTTGCGAAGAAGAATCTTTGTTTTCGCTTATTTGAGACTTGGCTTTATCGAGTGAATTTTGAAGTGAATCAAGTCTTTCAACGAAATTTTGAGAGGCAGATAAAATACCTTCGGCAATTTCTTTGAGGTCTGTCTG
>JAZSLH010000178.1:0-14478 GCA_045535275.1 Acutalibacteraceae bacterium | reverse complement strand
CCTTGATATCCGTCTTCATCTTTTAAGTGAGGCTAAAGAAATCACTGAACTTCTAAAGACTCTTATAGAGGTTATTTTAGAAAAGGCTGAAACCAAGTCGGATCGTAGCCATGTCGTTCTGTGAGCCAAGGAGTTGTAGTTAACACTTGTCTTCCTAAGACCGCTTGGCCTCCGACTTCCTTGATATCCGTCTTCATCTTTTAAGTGAGGCTAAAGAAATCACTGAACTTCTAAAGACTCTTATAGAGGTTATTTTAGAAAAGGCTGAAACCTATAAAGCAACCGTTATGCCCGGTTATACCCACCTTCAAAGAGCCCAGCCTATCACTTTTGGCCATCACCTAATGGCCTATGCTCAAATGTTCCTTCGTGACATTTCAAGGGTTGAAGATGCCGCCGAGCGAATGAACTATTCTCCGCTTGGTGCTTGCGCTCTTGCCGGAACAACCTATCCTACCGACCGTATAGCCGTTGCAAAGGCTCTTGGTATGAACGGAGTTTGCGAAAACAGTTTAGACGCCGTTTCCGACCGTGATTTTGCGGTGGAACTTGCTAACGCTTGTTCTCTTATTATGATGCACCTTTCCCGTTTTAGCGAGGAAATTATCCTTTGGTCAAGTTGGGAATTTAAGTTCATTGAACTCGACGACGCCTATTCAACCGGCTCGTCTATAATGCCCCAAAAGAAAAACCCCGATATTGCCGAACTTGTCAGAGGCAAAACGGGACGCGTTTATGGTGACCTTATTACACTGCTCACAATGCTCAAAGGTCTGCCCCTTGCCTATAATAAGGATATGCAAGAGGATAAAGAGGCTGTTTTCGATGCGGTGGATACCGTTAAAACCTGCCTTTCAATCTTTGCTCCAATGCTAAATACAACGACAGTTATCGAAAAAAATATGCTTGATGCGGCGGCAAAAGGCTTTATAAACGCTACCGATGTTGCCGACTATCTGACCAAAAAGGGAACCCCTTTCAGAACGGCGTATAAAATTTCGGGAACACTTGTTGCCTACTGCATTGATAAATGCAAAACTCTTGAAGAACTATCCCTTGACGAGTTTAAAGAATTCTCACCCGATTTTGAAAAAGATATTTTCGAGGCAATAAACCTTGAAAACTGCACCTTTAAAAGAAACAGCCGTGGCGGAACCTCGGTAGAGTCGGTTGAAAGACAAATTCAGTTTATAAAAGAACAACTAAAATAAAAAAATCCGTGAGCCTTAGCTCACGGATTTTTATTTATAAAACTTATTTCATAACTGCCGAATAGTCAACCGTAATATCGGCATATATTGCTGACGAAATTTCTGCTCGTCTAATCATAATCGAAATGATTTTCGGGCGCTTGTTGTCGGGAACTGAACCGTTATCGTCTGTGTTAACGGCGTTTTCGCAGATATCGTCAACTATGTCCATTCCATCGGTTACATATCCAAAACAAGCGTATTGTCCGTCTAAAAACTCGCTATCTTTGTGAACAATAAAGAACTGACTTGAAGCACTGTCCATACTAATACTGTTTCTTGCCATAGAAATTGCACCTCTGGTGTGAGAAAGGGTGTTGTTAACCCCGTTTAGATAAAATTCGCCCTTAATTTCTTTCTCGCTTCCGCCCGTGCCGTCACCTTTTGGGTCGCCCCCTTGCATCATAAAGCCTTCCATAATTCTGTGGAAGGTAAGTCCGTCATAAAATCCTTCTTCGGCAAGGGAAATAAAGTTATCAACTGTAATGGGTGCTGCTTCTTTGTCAAGAGCAACCGTGATAACTCCAACATAGTTATCCTTCTTATCACTGCCTTTACATCCAACAAGACTAAAACAGATAAGCACAGCAAGAAATAAAGCAATAATTTTTTTCATATTTATTCTCCTAAAACTTTTAATGCCTCGGGCAGATTAGAAATAAAAATTTCAAGCCCGATTAAAATTAAAATTACACCGCCAAGAATACCTGCTCGGTTAAGTAATTTTTCTCCAATCCGTCTTCCGATAAGAAGACCAATCATACAAATTATAAAGGTAACCGCGGCAATAACAATAGCACAAATAACCGCCTGAACCCAGTTATAATCAGAAATTGTAAAGCCAACCGAAAGGGCGTCAATAGAGGTTGCAACCCCTTGGGTTAAAATAAGTATAAAAGTAATTTTAGCCCCGTTTGGCGAATTGTCCTTTTTCCCTTTAACTGCGTCATAAATCATTTTCCCGCCAAGCCAGGAAAGAAGTATAAGCGCAATCCAGGGAACAAGAACCTTAAAAAACTCAAAATAGGTTACAAATGTGTGAATGCAGTACCAGCCAATCAGTGGCATAGCCGCTTGGAAAAAGCCAAAAGCACCCGCAATTCCTGCCATTTTGCGTTTTTTCATATTAGACTCGCAAAGTCCGTCGGCTACCGAAACCGAAAAGGCGTCCATAGCAAGACCGACCCCAAGCAGAATGCTTTTAAGAAAAAAACCAAAACTTAAATCCATAACCTGTTACCCCAAAATATAGTCTGAAACAAGCATTACGCAGAAACCGATTAAAAGGGCAAAGGTTGCGCCTCGCTCACTTCCGTGAGAGTGTGTTTCGGGAATCATTTCGTCGCTTATTACATAAAGCATTGTTCCGCCCGCAAAGGCAAGCGCAAAGGGTAAAATAACGCTTGAAATACTAACCGCAAAATATCCGATAAGTGTACCAATAACCTCAACAAAGCCCGTAATAATAGCGCAAATAAAGGTTTTTTTAGGCGAAACACCTGCCGCAAGCATAGGGCCTATAATAACCATACCTTCGGGTATATTCTGAAGAGCAATACCACCGGCAATTAAAAGCGCGCCCGAAGTATCTCCCGAACCAAAGCCCACTCCTGCCGCAATACCTTCGGGAAAATTGTGTATTGCAATAGCCGAAACAAAAAGCAAAACCTTGTGTAAATTGGCTGCTCCTTCATCTGCTTTTTCGGGAGCAACAAGACTATGCAAATGAGGAACCAGTTTATCAATCAGGGTAAGGCAAATTGCACCGATAAAAATACCCGCAACCGCAATAAGCAGATTGAATCTACCGCCGTATTCAAGGGAGGGAATAATAAGTCCAAGTACAGCGGCGGCTAACATAATTCCTGCGGCGAAGGAAAGAACAATATCCGAAAAGGCATGGGAGATTTTCTTAAAAATAAAACCTATAAGCGACCCAAAAACCGTCGCACCGCCAACACCAAGTGCTGTCAGTAGTACAATTTCCATAAAAACTCCTTTTAGTTTTTCTTTAGTAAATTATATCATGAAAGGGATTTAAAATCAACACGAGATAATATGTTAAGGAGTTCTTCCGCCCGATTTATAATCTCGTCGGCGCCGTTTTGTGCAAGTTCAGCCTCGCCTCTAAAACCCCAAAGCACACCAACCGTATAAAGTCCTGCGTTTTTGCCCGTTTTCATATCGGTTCCCGTATCGCCTATGTAAATACATTCCTCGGGACTTACCCCAAGGGTTCTAATCGCCTCAAAAACTGCCGTCGGGTCGGGTTTTAAGGGGGCACCCGGCTTTTGCCCCGTTACAAAATCGAAGTAATTCTCCCCGAAAAAGTGACTAACTACCTCTTGGGTCGCAAAATCGGGCTTGTTAGATACAACGGCAGTTTTAATATCTCTTGCTTTTATTTCATCAATCGTTTCTTTTACTCCGCGGTAAATCTCGGTTTTATAGTAGGTATTAGCATTATATGCAGTGTCATAAACTTCAAAAACTTTACTGAAAAGTTCTTGGCTGTAAAGCCCTTTAAATTCTAACATTCCTTTAATAAGGTTCTTAATACCCGTTCCGACAAGAATTTTATAAGTGTCTTCAGTAATTCCGTCAATTCCGTTTTTCTTAAGAGCAAGGTTTCCGTAATGAGAAATTGTGCCAATAGTGTTAAGCAAAGTCCCGTCCAAATCAAAAATGCAAAGTTTAATCATAAAAAGTCCTTTTAAATTTTATTTTGTAATACTTTAATTATACATTTTTTAAAACGATTTACAAGAAAAAACAGTAGAATATTACTTGTCATTATAATTTTTTTCTTAAAAAAGATGCTCTGCCTCAAAAAGCAGAGCATCTTGGTTTTTTTGCTGTCATTTTGCTGTCAATAGCAAAATGAGAACCGTAAAATCCCTTGAATTAAGGGACTTTCATAGATGTAGGATTATTCCCACTCAATAGTGCCGACAGGCTTTGGTGTAAGGTCTAAAAGAACTCGGTTGATACCGTCTACTTCGTTTGTAATTCTGTCGGTGATTTTGTGAAGAACGCTGTAAGGAATTTCTTCAATAGTTGCGGTCATAGCGTCCTTTGTGTTTACCGCACGGATAATTGCCGGCCAGCCTTCATAACGGCTTTCGTTTTTAACGCCAACACTCTTAATGTCGGGAACAACCACAAAATACTGCCAAACCTTTTCGGCAAGTCCGCACTTATCAAATTCGTCACGAAGAATTGCGTCTGCTTCGCGAAGCGCGTGGAGTCTGTCACGGGTAATTGCTCCAAGACAGCGAACACCAAGTCCGGGGCCGGGGAAGGGTTGACGGTAAACCATACCGTGAGGGAGACCAAGTGCCTCGCCAACAACTCTGACTTCATCTTTGTATAAAAGTTTAATAGGCTCTACAAGTTCAAATTTAAGGTCTTCGGGAAGACCGCCAACATTATGGTGAGATTTAACGGCTTTTTTGCCCTCGGCTGCCTTAACGCTCTCTAAAATGTCGGGGTAGATTGTTCCTTGAGCAAGGAAGGTAACATCCTCAAGTTTTCTGGCCTCATCAGCGAAAACCTCAATAAATTCTTTACCAATAATCTTTCTTTTGCTTTCGGGGTCACTAACTCCGTCAAGGAGATTTAAGAAGCGGTCGGTAGCGTCAACATAAATAAGGTTAGCGTCAAGACCCTCTTTAAAAACTTTAATTACGTTTTCGGACTCGTCTTTTCTCATAAGACCGTGATTTACGTGAACGCTGACAAGTTGTTTGCCGATAGCCTTAATTAAAAGTGCGGCAACAACCGAACTGTCAACTCCACCCGATAGGGCAAGCAGCACCTTTTTGTCGCCAACTTGTTCTCTGATTTCCTTAACCTGCTCGTCAATAAATTTGTTTGCAAGTTCTTTGGTTGTAATACGTTCCATGTCTTCCGGACGCATATTGTTCATTTGAATTCCCCCAGTTTAAAAGTCTAAAACATTTATACTATATTTTACCCCAAAATCTGTGATATGTAAAGAAAAAAATGACAATAAATTATAGACAAAACCAGAAAATATCGTTTTTTACGGGTTTAATCGGTATATAATTTTAGTTTTAATCATAACGGCAGAAATCACTGTTCCCGCAATGGCGCAACATATACCTTGGAAGCAGTTTCCTGCAAGACTTCCAACTGCACCTGAGCCATAGAGAACAAGTTCAAAGGCAAAATAACCAAGCACCATAACAACCTCCGCTGTAATCGAAGCAAGGATTGACCTAGTTATTCCGTAAGACTTTTTGGAATTCCCTGCAATCAGCCATACCGTTATTGCCATAACACCCTTTATAATAAAGGTGGCGGGAGCATAGGAAGCATAGCCTAAAATCAAATCAGCAAGACACGAGCCAATACCGCCGGCAAGAAAGCCGTAAGCGGGGCCTAAAATAAGGCCTGAAAGGATAACAAAGCAGTCGCCTAAATTGATATATCCGTGGGCAATAGGAAAAGGCACAGGGAAATAAGTAACAACGGCAGTAATAGCGGCAAAAAGTCCTGATAAAACTAATTTTCTTATTGTTTTGTGGTTCATAGATTATGACCTCCTTTAAAAGCAAATTATATCATTTTTAAAGGTTGTTGTAAATCTCAATACTGCACAAAAAAAACAATTTATATCATACAAAATATAAACAAAAAGACAAGTTGTGAAATTCACAACTTGTCTTAAATATTACAGTTTCTTAAATACCTTCATATCACAAGTCTGGTCGCGGTCGCAGTTTTGGAAAATTCCAAGGTTCATAAGCGTATCACCGCCGTAAATTTTACCTGTAGCAATATCCTGATACTTAGCGCCTTTGTCAAGACCTTTAAGTTTTATGATTTTAGAGGGAACAGCAACCTTTCCCTGAATGTTATAAAGCATAACAATAACGGTATTTTTGTCCTCTGAAACAAATTCAAAAGCACTGTTTTGTCCTTTGAAGATAGAAGCAAGTTTATAGAAATCGCCTTTGTGGAAAACTTCGCCATATTCTTTATAGGCTTTTATAAGTTCTTTTGAAGCCGCCTTGTCTTCTTCGCTCATTTTAGAAAGGTCAAGTTCAAATCCGAACTGGCCGGGGAGTGCTACCAAACCGCGAAGTTTAATGGGAGTATTTCGTCCTATCTGATGGTTGGGTATAGCCGAAACGTGAGCACCCATTGTGCTGAAAGGATAAACAATACCAAGACCTTCCTGAATATAAAGGCGTTCAACCGCGTCAGAGTCATCACTGCACCAGGTTTGAGGCATATAGTGAAGCATACCTGCGTCGAAACGACCGCCGCCGCTTGAACAACCCTCAAAAAGAACATCGGGGAAAGCGGTAGTAACCTTTTCAAGAATTGAGTAAAGACCAAGCATATATCTGTGGGCGACCTCACGCTGATTGTCAGCCTCAAGAAGAGCCGAACCTGCCTCACTGAAGTGGCGGTTCATATCCCATTTGACATAAGCAATCGGATTTTCGGAAAGTGTTTTTGTAAGGAAGCCTACAATATAGTCGCAAACATCTTGTCGGGTAAGGTCAAGTGTTAACTGATAACGGCTTTCGCTTCGGTTTCTGCCCTTTGTGTGTAAACACCAGTCGGGGTGGGCACGGTAAAGGTCGGAATCGGGGGAAATCATTTCAGGTTCAAACCATAGACCAAACTTAAGACCTTTTTCGTTGATTTTTTTGCCAAGTCCGTCAAGTCCCGAAGGGAGTTTTTCGGTATTAACATACCAGTCGCCAAGGGAACATCTGTCGGTATTACGCTTTCCAAACCAACCGTCGTCAAGAACAAACATATCTACTCCGAGTTCTGCAGCAGTATCGGCAATTTCAATGAGTTTGTCTTCGGTAAAGTTCATATATGTGGCTTCCCAGTTATTAATGAGAACATAACGCTCGGTATCGCGGAAATTGCCACGGCAAAGGTTCTTTCTGATAATATTGTGGAACTGACGGGTCATAAGACCGATACCCTCTGACGAATATGACATAATAACTTCGGGTGCATAAAACTCATCACCGGGGTTCATCTGCCACTCAAAATTAAAGGGGTTAAGACCCATCATAACACGGGGGCGGAAATGACGGTCAACATCTGCTCCGCCAAACCAGTTACCGCTATAAACAAGACAAAGGCCGAAGGCGTCGCCCGAATCTTCGGTAGCGTCGCGGTCAACAAGTGCAATAAAAGGGGAATGGTTAGGTCCACTTGCTCCTCTTTTGCTGTCAACTTCCTGCATACCAACAAAGAGGGGTTTTCTCTCTATATGAGCCTCTCTTGCCCAAGCACCGTAAAGATTTATCATATCATAATTCATATGGGGAAAATCGGCACAGAAACTCATAAGAGATTTAATGGTGAACTTCTCACTCGAATTGTTCTTAACCTTTACAAAACGGGTTATAATATCCTGCTTTTCAAAAACGCAGTAATAAAGGAAAACGCTAACACCTTTGAGTTCATCAAAAAGTTCAACTTCCAAAGTGTCGCAAATGTCATCTTCATTTGCATACGAAGCGGGCAGACCTTGTGGAGAAAGTTTTTTATTGTAAATTTTATAATCTTTAAACGAGAGTTTGGTAATAGGGCTTCCGTCACTGTAAACAGCGTGGAAAGCAGGGGTGCGAAGGTCGCAACTTCCGTGGGTTGGGAATTCATGCAGTATAGTGTCGGTAGAACGGTGCATACTACCTGAAAAGTCGGCAACCGCAAGGTTAATGCCCGAAAGGGGATAAAGTTCATGTATTGAGGGAATGTCTTGTATTTTTTTACCCCAATAGTTATGTGTCAAAACGCCATTTGTATTCTCAAAAACATAACTGGTATTTTGGGTGTGGAGATAAAACTGATTTTTTTCCTTATTTACTGTAATAGCCATATTTTTAACCCCTTATATAAAGATGTACTGCCGTAAAAAAATTACAGCATTTTACAAGCAAAGTATAACATAATAATATAAAAAGTCAACATAAAAACCTGATAATAACGGGCATTATTTTATGCTTTTTAAAGAAGATTGCAAATTTTTTTGATTGTTTCGTTTGAAAGAGTTGTTTTTCTCCCTAAAATGTAATTTTTAAGGCTTTTTTCACCGTTATTGCTATATGAAAAGACAGGTATTTTTTCTGCAGAACCCGAAATTTTAACAGTTGCTTCGCGGTTTGAGAAATAAACTGCACCGTCGATATGAACACAAATCCCGTTGTTTCTTAAAAATTTAGTAAGGCGGTAAATGTGGGTACTAACCTGCTTTACGGGACTGTAAAAGTTGCTTGTGTAAGGCGTACCCCGTCTTCCGACCTTATGCTGTTTCCACTCTCGCTGTTCATAACTTCCTGTTACTTTGCCGTTTCGATTCTTGGTTTCAACAACAAAAACTCCCGTAGGACCTACAATGACTATATCAATTTCGCTTATTTTATCGTCTAAGCGAACAACCACATTCTGAAAACCAAAATAATCTTCGGGCAGTGTGGCAATAATATCAGCGGTATTTGTTTCTCCGATTATACCTTTAAAGAGTATTTTTGCTCTGTTATAGCAGTAAAGGGAACGGATTAAAAAAATGTTAGCAATAACAAGAAAAACGGCAAGACATATAAAACTTAAAGCGAAAATTACTGATAAAACAGGGGAAATAAGCGAGACTGTTGAACCGATAGCAGAAAAAGCCCCGAAAACGAGCGCAACAACAAAGAAAACAGATGCCATTATGAGCCCGTTTTTTCCTTTTTTACGCCAAAGATTGCACTCTTTTTCAAGACTGCTTGGCTTTTTAATAATCTTAGCCAATTAAACCACCCTTTTTAAGAATTAAATATGGAAAAGTTTCAAATAATATGGTATAATAAACCTAAAAAAGAAAGGAATTAAAAATTATGTCAGTAATTAGTGTGAATAAAGACAATTTCGAAGAAATTAAAAACAGCGAAAAGCCCGTACTTCTTGACTTCTATGCCGACTGGTGCGGTCCCTGCCGAATGGTATCTCCCATAGTTGATGAAATAGCCGAAGAAAGACAAGATATTCTCGTTGGAAAAATAAATGTAGATATTGAAGCGGAACTTGCCGAAATCTTCGGCGTTGCAACAATTCCAACCTTGGTTGTTATGAAAGAGGGTAAGGTTGTAAGTCAGTCAGCGGGAGCCCGTCCAAAAGCACAAATACTTTCTTTGATAGACTAAAAAAGGGGATAAGGCCCAAAAGGGCTTTATCCCTTAAATTTATCTTTTTTCAATTTCCATAACCTTGTTTACGCGGTTTGCGTGGCGTCCGCCCTCAAACTCGGTGTCAACAAAAAGGTCAACCATCTGGAGTGCTGTTCCAACACCGATAACTCTACCGCCGAGACAAAGCACATTGGAGTCATTATGAAGACGGGTGTATTTTGCCGAAAAATGTTCACTGCAAGCGGCGGCTCGGATACCCTTTACCTTGTTTGCAGCAAGGCTCATTCCGATTCCCGTTCCGCAAACGAGTATTCCTCGTTCACACTCGCCCGAAACAATATCGTCACATACTAAAAGGGCAATATCGGGATAATCTACCGAATGATTTTCATAAATCCCATTATCCTTAACCTCAAAACCGCGTTCTTTAAGGTGGGCAACGATTGCGTTTTTATGTTCAAGTCCGCCGTGGTCACAACCTACTGAAATTTTCATAATTTATTCTCCTTGTTCTCTTTTTGCTTTAAGTTCTCTTTCGGCTTGAGGAAGCCGTAAATAAAAGGGCGAAAGTTCGCTCGGTTTAACCGTATTTTCTTTTAAAATCTTTTCCTGAGCCGAAAGTGCAACGCCACAAGCGTTTTGATATCTTAAAGGCTCTTGTGCAATTAAAATATTAGTTTTGCTTTTTGCAAATTGTTCAAAAAGTTTTGCTCCGTCGCCTGCAATAATAACCTTTTCGTCAATTAAATCAAGTTCTTTTATAACCTCGTCTGCCAAAACGGCTCTATCGTCACAAAGACGGGTAACCTTTGTATCTTTAACTCTGAATAAAGCGTTATAAACCTGATTGCATCTTGCGTCCATAACCGAACAGACAATGCAGTCGGTGTTTTTAAATAAATATGCAATACTTTCCAGGGTTGATATTTGAGCGCAAGGTTTGTTACTCGGGGAAGCAAGACCCTTGACCGCACTAATCCCGATACGGATTCCCGTAAAAGAACCGGGCCCGTTGTTTATGGCGAAAGCGTCAATATCTTCAAGGGTCAGCAGAGCAGAGTCAAGGGTGTTTTTCACCATTGGAAGAAGTGTCTGGGAGTGGGTCAGTTTAACGTTTACAAAAGAGGAAGCAATTATATTTCCGTCCGCCAAAACCGCTACCGAAGCGGGACCCGCAGAACAGTCTAAAGCCAGAATTTTCATACTTTAGAACCCCCCGTAACCGTAATTTTTCGAGTATTATCATCAACCCTTGAAATGTCTACGAAAATAACATTTCCGTTTAGAGCCCCCTCGATGTTTTCACTCCATTCGGCAGCAATAACACCGCCCATATCCATATAGTCAAAAAAACCGCAAGAATAAAGGTCTTCCCAACTTTCAACCTTGTACATATCAAAGTGATAAAGCGGAAGTCTGCCTCCGATATATTCGTTTACAAGGGCAAAAGTAGGGGAGGATACCTGCCCTACAAACCCAAGTCCTTTTGCAAGACCTCTTGTAAAACAAGTTTTGCCCATACCCATAGAGCCTTTGAAAGCAATTATCTCTCCGCCTAAAAGATTTTTTGCAAAATCTTCAGCAAACTTTTCGGTTTCTTTTGGAGATTTAGTAATTATTTCCATCATTAAAACAAACCAATAATTTTTCCGTCTGTGTCAACATCAATATTGTTAGCGGCGGGAGCCTTTGGAAGCCCTGGCATAGTCATAATTGAACCTGTAAGAGCGACAACAAAACCTGCACCCGCAGAAATTTTAACTTCTCTAACCGTAATGGTAAAGCCTGAGGGTCTGCCGAGTGCTTTTTCGTCGTCAGAAAGGGAATACTGTGTTTTAGCAATACAAACGGGCATACCTTTTGAGAGTTCTTCAATTTCGGCAATATTCTTTTCGGCAGCAGCGGTAAAGTTTACCCCGTCAGCACCGTAGATAGTTGTAGCAATAGCCGTAATTTTTTCTTTAATAGAAAGGTCTGAATCATAAATCGGAGCAAAGTTTGAAGGCTTTTCACAGGCTTCAACAACCTTTTGGGCAAGTTCTTTTCCGCCTTCTCCGCCCTTTGCAAAAACTTCGGAAAGAGCAAAATCAGCACCCAAATTTTCGCAGTAATCGGCAATAAATTTCAGTTCAGCGTCACTGTCATCGCCAAAGCGGTTTATTGCAACAACAACCGGAACGCCGTACTTCTTCATATTTTCAATGTGAGCACCAAGATTTACAATACCTTTTTTAAGAGCCTCAACATTTTCTGCCTTAAGGTCGGCTTTCAAAACTCCACCGTTGTATTTAAGAGCACGAACTGTAGCAACAATAACAATAGCAGAGGGGTTAAGTCCGGCAAGGCGGCACTTAATGTCAAGGAACTTTTCTGCTCCTAAATCGGAGCCGAAACCTGCCTCGGTAATACAGTAGTCGGCAAGTTTAAGGGCGAGTTTTGTTGCTCTGACCGAGTTGCAACCGTGAGCAATATTAGCAAAAGGACCTCCGTGCATAATAGCGGGGGTGTTTTCAAGAGTTTGCACAAGATTCGGTTTAATAGCGTCTTTAAGTAGTGCCGCCATAGCACCTTCGGCCTTTAAATCTCGTGCGAAAACAGGTTGTCCGCTATATGTGTATGCAACAAGAATGTTACCAAGTCTGCGTTTGAGGTCGGTTATGTCGGAACAAAGACACAAAATTGCCATAACTTCACTTGCAACAGTAATCTGGAAACCGTCCTCACGGGGAACACCGTTTATCTTTCCGCCAAGACCGACGTTAACATAGCGAAGAGCTCGGTCGTTCATATCAAGACAGCGTTTAAAAAGAATTCTTCTCTGGTCAATGCCTAAAAGATTTCCCTGCTGTAAATGGTTGTCAAGCAAAGCGCAAAGCAGATTGTTTGCCGCAGTAATTGCGTGCATATCTCCCGTAAAATGAAGATTTATATCTTCCATTGGAACAACCTGAGCGTATCCGCCGCCTGCCGCACCGCCTTTAATTCCGAAAACGGGGCCCAAAGAGGGTTCGCGAAGAGCAATAATTGCCTTCTTTCCAATAAGGGACATAGCCTGGCCAAGACCTACCGAAGTGGTGGTTTTTCCTTCACCTGCGGGAGTGGGGTTTATTGCGGTTACTAAAATAAGTTTTCCGTCTTTCTTGTCTTTTGAGCGGTCAATAAGTTCTTCGCTTAACTTCGCCTTGTATTTTCCGTAGAACTCAAGGTCATCTTCGCTGATATTTAAAGAAGCGGCAACCTCTTTTATAGGCAGCATTTTTGCACCTTGAGCAATTTCAATATCAGATAACATAATTTTACCTCCAACAAAGGATTACACTTTGTTTAATTATATCACACATTTTCCCAATAATAAAGAAAAAAATATAATCTTCTTGCAATTATTACAAATATAAAATATAATCATATATTATATGACGGAGGTGACAAACTTGAAACGGCTTTTTTCTCTTTTGGCTGACTATATTCGTGAAACCGATAAGGTTATGCTTGTTTTTGTTTTTATTGCCTCATCTTTCGGTTGTGTCGCAGTCCTTTCTGCAACCGCCTATACCGAAAATCTCCGTCAGTTTTTTACTCAAATTACTGCAACGCTTTCGGGCCTTATCATCATTATGATAGTTTCGAATTTCGACTATAAAAATTTTCGTAAATATTGGTTTTTAGTGGCTGCAATCGGACTAATACCCGTATTTCTAACCTTTTTTATCGGTTACGCTCCCGAGGGTACCGACGATAAAGCCTGGCTTTTACTCCCCGGCAATATTTCTTTCCAGCCTGCAGAACTTCTTAAAATCTGTTTTATAATTACCTTTGCGGTTCATCTTTCAAAGGTAAAAGCCACTATAAATAAGTTTAAAAGTTTGGCGCCCCTTTTGCTTCATGGTGCCTTCCCCGTAGCGCTTATTCATTTTCAGGGGGATGACGGAACGGCACTCGTATTTGCCGCAATCTTTGTCTGTATGCTCTTTGTTGCGGGTCTTAAACGCCGATACTTTATAATTGCCTTTTCGGCAGTAATTCTCGCCGCCCCCTTTGCTTTCTTCTTTTTGCTTTCCGAAGACCAAAAGGCTCGAATTCTCTACCTTTTCGATTTAGAGTCTAATCTTCAGGGAATCGGGTTCCAGCAGTGGATGGGCAGAATCGCCCTTGCTAACGGCGGTATTATCGGACAAGGCCTATTCAGTGGCGAACTCACTCAGGTTCAGGGTGTCCCCGAAGGACATAACGACTTTATCTTTGTCAGCATCGGTGAGGAACTCGGGCTTCTAGGCTGTCTTTCGGTGTTAATCATCATCGGCGTAATCTGTTTCAGATGTGTCCGTATAGCACGTCTTTCGGCCGATGATATGGGAATGTATATTGCGTCAGGACTGTTTGCTATGCTCCTTACACAGTCGGCAGTTAATATCGGAATGTGCACCTCGCTTCTTCCCGTTATCGGAATAACTTTGCCCTTTTTCAGTGCGGGGGGAAGTTCTCTTCTCTGCGTTATGTTAGGAGTGGGAATAGTATTAAGCGTCTTTAAGCATAGAAATACGGGCACTATTTATCTTCACGAATAGTTAAAATATAAAAATTGAATCTAATCACTTGATTTTCAAGTTGTTTGGTTATATAATTGTAGAAGTAAATCAATTCTATTGGAGGATTTTAAAATGTTAGTTTCAGCAAAAGAAATGCTTACTAAAGCGAAGGCAGGTAAATATGCTGTCGGTCAGTTCAATATCAACAACCTCGAATGGACCAAAGCAATTCTTCTTACTGCCCAGGAATGTAATTCTCCTGTAATTCTCGGTGTTTCCGAGGGCGCAGGAAAATATATGTGCGGTTATAAAACCGTTGTGGGCATGGTAAACGGTATGATTGAAGAACTCGGAATTACCGTTCCCGTTGCTCTCCATCTCGACCACGGCTCTTATGAGGGTGCCAAGAAATGTATTGAAGCAGGTTTCTCTTCGGTTATGTTCGACGGTTCTCATTATCCTATTGAAGAAAATATTGCAAAAACCAAAGAACTTGTTGCTACTTGTGAGGAACTCGGTCTTTCTCTTGAG
>JAZSLH010000169.1:0-1631 GCA_045535275.1 Acutalibacteraceae bacterium | reverse complement strand
ATATAAATTCCGCCGTTTCCGCCGATTACCTTGGTGTCACCCGCAACAATATAAACCCCCGCTTCTTTCGCCGCCTGCGCCATGGCCGCCGCAATAAGTTTAAGGTCCTTTGTGTCAGCCCCTTCTTCAATTATAAATGCGCTTGTAATGTATTTTGGGGTCGCCCCCCTCATAAGAAGGTCGTTAACCGTTCCGCAAACTGCAAGTCGGCCAATATTTCCCCCTTTAAAGAAAACGGGGTCAACAACAAAACTGTCGGTAGTGATGGCAATTTTTTTACTGCCCTCTACAACCGCGCTGTCTTCCATCATATCAAGAACGGGGTTGTTATAGGAAGCGGCAAAAATCTGTTCAATCAGTTCTTTGGTTGAAGCCCCGCCGCTACCGTGTGCAAGCGTTATTTTCATAAGTTTATTTTCCTTTGGCTAAATAATGATTAAAGCAACTGCCCTCGTGGGATACCATACATGCACCAACAGGACTCGATGGGGTGCAAACCTTTGCAAAAAGGGGACATTCTTCGGGTCTTTTAAGCCCCGCAATAACCTGACCGCAAGAGCAACCGTTTAAGGCATAATCTTCAAACAGGTCATCGCTTCCGGCGTCAAAACGGGCATATTCGTCCTTGATTTTAAGTCCCGAGCCCTCAATTATTCCAAGTCCTCTCCAAGCCGCACTACACGGCTCAAAATATTTCTCGGTCAAAGCGTATGAGTTTTCGTTTCGGCTTTCTTTAACAACCTCCGGGTAAAGATTTTTAACAACGCCTTTATTTTGTAGTTTAACTAAAGCCCAAATTGCCGCAAGAAGTTGTTTGCCCTCAAATCCGGCAACCACAAAAGGAATACCGAATTTTTCGGCAGATTCTTTAAAAATATCGCTTCCCGTAATAACGCTGACATGTCCGGGGGCAATCATTCCCGTAATTTTGCCCGAAGCAGAAAGTACCTTGTCAATAACCTTAGGCATAGTCTTAAGGGCGGTAAGCAACTTTATATTTTTTATATCCTGCTTTATTATTTCGTCTAAAAGTAGAGCATATAGGGGAGTTGTTGTTTCAAAACCGACCGCCGCAAATACAAACTGTGTTTGTGGCTCTTTTTTTGCAATTTCAATTAGTTCAAGAGGGGAGTAAAGCATTAAAACTCTGCCACCATCGGCCTGGGCGTCACGAAGAGAGCCGTTTTTTGAGGGAACCCTTATCATATCCCCAAAACTGCAAACACAGGTGTTTTCTTCTTTTGCAAGGCTGCAAAGTCGGTCAATATACGCCGAAACGGTAACGCAAACGGGACAACCCGGTCCCGTGATAAGTTCGATTTTATCCGATAGCATATCTTCAATTCCGTTTTCAACAATTGACGCCGTATGAGTACCGCAAACCTCCATTAAGGTAACGGGCTTGCCGTCATAGTTTTTTAGAAAATCAATAATTTCACTGAATTTATCCATTTTCGATTTCCTTTATAAGTTCAAAAAGTTCTTTAATATTTTCGGCTTCTTCCTTTTCTAACTTTTGAATTATAAGACCTGCGTGAACAAGTACAAAATCGCCAACGCTAACATCAACCACACCCGTATGAGCACGGACAAGATTTCCCGAAAAGTTAACCGTAGCAATGTTTTCTTCT
>JAZSLH010000159.1:0-26854 GCA_045535275.1 Acutalibacteraceae bacterium | reverse complement strand
AA
The DNA here is from genome assembly GCA_045535275.1 of Acutalibacteraceae bacterium. Lineage (GTDB taxonomy): Bacteria > Bacillota > Clostridia > Oscillospirales > Acutalibacteraceae > SFWF01. The sequence continues at coordinate 26,852 of JAZSLH010000159.1, read as the reverse complement.
ACAGTTTCGTCTACAAAACATTGGTCTAAAGTTACAACAGCGTTTTTGTCGCCGTATGCATAACCAACAAATGCACCAGCGTGGCTGGAAGATTTAATGCTTGCATAACGGATACCGAGGTTTTTAAAGTGTGTTCCGTAACGAGTACCCTCAGCAACGAGACCTACTTTGTTAACGGAGTCAGCATAAAGACCATAGATGATGTTTCCGGCACCGTCAATGGTTCCTTGGAATGTAGTATTATGGTCCCACGCTCTAGCGGTGGAAGTCCAGTTATTACCCGAAACATCGTTAAGATACATGTCAGCAGTAAGTTGATAGTGTGCACCTTCACCACCGCCATTTTTAACTGCAAAAGCAAGTTCTTCCGGGGTTTGAATTAAAATGGGGTCTTCTTCAGTACCTGCGCTGGTATCAGCGAATGAAGTTGCAACTGTTCCGTCCCAAATATCAAGTTCATCGGTGTCGCCCGCAACGGTTACGACGCCTGGGATTATTAGGGTTGAAAGCAGAAGGGTTACTGATAACAGAAACGCCACTAGTTTTCTATTTATTGCCACTTTATTATCAATCCTTTCTGTGTGGAATTGTATAACAACAAAATTTGTTTTTATGTTTCTGCCAAGAAACTCTCTTGGCAGAAACAATAAACGAATTTATAAGGTTAACGCTTACTAACCAAAGGTCTTTTGAAGTTCCTTGCGCTCGTTTTCAATATCAGCGTTTGCTTTGTTAACCATTGAGTTCATAACGTTCTTCTGTCCGTCAAGGTAACTCTTCATATTTGCGGGAGAGGTTGCGGCCCAAGCCTCGTGAATTCTCTTGTCAGCGTTGTAAAGTCTGCCCATTCCGCCGCCATAGTAATAAAGTTTATTACCTGTTGCACCGGTAACCTCAAAGAAGAAGTTAGCAACTTCTTGGTTGTGGAAGACGTTTGCAAGGTCATAGTTTGTAACATCAAGATATTCGCGGAGGAAAATTCCCGCGGCAACGGGGTTTTTAGCGCCGTCAATGAGTCCCCAACCACGATAAATTCCGGTTACCAACGGGTCTTCGCCTTCCTCCCAGGTGGGAAGATAGGTTGCTGCAAGGTGAGCCGAGTTAAAGTTAGTGTAATAACCGGTTTTCTTAAGTGCGAAGCAGTTGGTTAAAGCCATTCCGTAGGTTCCGTCCTGGAATGCTTCATAACCAAGACCTACCAGACCGTCAGCCTTAAGGTCTGCAAGTTCGGTCATAACTTCGTATAAGTGTTTATCGTTAGTAGCAACGATTTTGTTGTCTTTATAACCGAAAAGGGTTGCGCCTGCTGCGGCAAGAGCAGTTTCGCCGATAAGACAAGCGCCCTTATAGGTTTTGGGGTTTACATTTTTAATCTGCTGACAAGCGTAGCGGAAGTTTTCAAAGGTCCACTTGCCCTGTGCAACATAGTCGGCAGGAGTGGTAATTCCGTTGTTTTCAAAAAGGCTCTTGTTGTATACGCAGATATCAACCTCTGCCCATACATTAGAAAGAGTATCAACAAGATAGGGGTGTCCGTCAAGGGTTGAAGCCTTGATTAAATCCTGATTCCAGATAGGGTCAGTAAAGTCTATCTGGGCAGCATCAAGAGGTTGCATAACTGTAAGAGAGGCAGGGAAGGTCTGGTTCTCAAAGAAAATGTCACCCTGAGTTCCTGCGGCAATGTTTGATGCGATAGTAGAAACATAGGTTTTCTGGTCAACAAGTTGTATCTTAACGTCAATTCCGTACTCTTTTTTAAACTTTTCAACAACAGGACCGTCCTCGTTTTGAGCAGGGTCTTTCCAGGTTACATAAGTTATAGAACTGCCTCTGTAATCTTCAGGATTTACATTAGAATTTGAGCCGCTGGGTGTTTTGCCGGGTTTGTCGGTGTTTTCCGAACCGCCGCAACCAACAGCAAGTGTTGCAACCATAGCGATTGCAAGAACGAGTGTAATTAAACGAATTGCTTTCTTTGACATGCTATTTTCTCCTTTTCATTATTTATTGGGCTTTTGCCCGAAAGGGATAAAATCTTTTGTTTATCCCTTTTACTTGCAACAGTTATCCTGTAATTCCTACTCGGTCGATACTTTCAATAAATCTTCTCTGAAGAATCATGTAGAAGATAAGCATCGGAAGTATGAACAGGAAACAACCCGCCATCATTATGGCCATTGTATCACGGTTGGTATAGTAAAAACCGCGTCCTGCAAGGTAGGTAAGAATTCTTTCAAGTTGAACCGCAAGAGGATAATTATCCTTCATATACATTGAAGCAAGCAAATTGTCGTTCCAGTGCCAGATTACCGAGAAAACAGTAACGGTTGTGAAAACAACGCTTGAAGACGGAAGTGCGATTGAGATAAAGGTGCGGATAGGTCCTGCGCCGTCAACCCAAGCAGCCTCCTCAAGTTCATAAGGAAGGCCCTTAAAGAACTGTATATAAATGTAGATAAGTATTCCTGAACGAAGTCCCATTGCAAATAGAGAGGGAAGCCAGAAAGCCAGGAAGTTAACCTCATTGGTTACAAGGTTTGGCGTAATATCGAAAGAGTTTCCAAACAACTTTTCGATTCCGCCAAGAATTCCAAGGAAGTCAACGTTTGAGTAGGTTACCATTCGGGGAATGATAATCATTGTTTCTGGAATAAGAATTGTCAAAAAGAGTCCTGCCATTAAAACCGGCTTTAACTTAAACTTAAAACGGGCAAAACCGTAAGCAACTATTGAGCAGGTTACAATTTCAATTATAGCGGCAACTATTTCTCTCGTTAAGGTTGACTTAAGAGCGTTAAAGAAGTCGGTTGCCTCAATTGCCATTGTGTAGTTGAAAACAGGGTCTATTGACGAGGGAATCCACACACGCGCCGAAGCGTAGAAGGACTGCTTGTCGCGGAGTGAAGTTACAATCATATAGAACAGAGGATAAATTATAATATATCCGATAGCGAGAAGAATCAAAATACGGAATATGTAGGAAATCACCGACCAAGCCGTATTCATCATTCTCTTTCTTTTGCGGATATTAAGGGCGGGGTTTTCTAAAAACTTTTTAATAAAATCCATATTTCACCCCTCCTTAAGACCAACGCTTCAAAAGGAAGCGGTTATACAGGAAGAGCACCGTGCCCATAATTACGCCAACGACAACGAAATAAATCCAAAGTATCGCAGAAGTGCTGTCGAAGTTTCCTGTATATATCATTTCATAAACCTTGCCGATAAGAACGTTTCTTGTGTTGGTAAACAGGTCTACCATTGTGAAAACGCCGACAAGAAGAATTACGCTGCCAAGACTTGGGAAGGTAATAAACCAGAACTCTTCCCATTTAGTAGCGCCTTCAACCCTTGAAGCCTCATAAAGAGTGCGGGGGATTGACTGAAGTCCCGCAATAAAGAGAACGGTCTGAATTCCGCAACTCCAAAGAAGGTCGAAGATGTTGTTAATTATAAGTTTAATATAAGTGGCAATTTGGTCGGGCAAGTTGAGCCAGCCGATAACGTCTTCTACCGAAAACATTGAATCGGTAAGCGCGCCCGAAACACCGGCAGCGGTAAGGTCTTCACTTGTTGTCTGGAACATAAGTTTAAGAACAACACCTGTAGCGATGATTACCGGCACAAAATAAAGTGCGCGGAAGAAAAGCCTGCCAGGAAATTTTTGGTTAAGCAAAAGTGCTAACACCAACGATACCAAAAGGATAATGGGAAGCGAATAAATCATTGAGGTTACATCGGTCGAGAGCCATTTGGTAAAGTTAGGGTCTTCATAAAGCCAATACTTATAATGCTCAATTCCTACAAAATTCGTAGAAACACCGTTGGCGGATAGGGTTACATCTGAAAGCGAATACCAGATTGAAAGGACAACAGGATAAGCAAAGAAAAGAACAAATCCAACAATCCAGATAGAAACGAACATGTATCCATATCGACTTTTCAGTTGTTCGATACTTCTATATTTTGTCTTTTTCATCAGTTCTTCTCCCATACATATCCGCCGGCTTCAACTGCTGCGCCTGAAGGAGCGTCAATGCTTTTATCTGTATAGTTTACATAAGCCTTTACACCGTTTGAGAACACGGTTTCACGCAGACCGGAATCAAGAATTGTGTGACTGACAATTTCTTGACCTTCTATTGCCTGATAGTAGTCCTTAAGGCTGTTATAGGTAGCCTTAATTCCGTCAGCAAGGTCGCTGTACAGACTTCCGTAGAAATAGTAACCCTCATAATCAATAAACTCATTATAATAAGTATCGATAAGAGTGTAGTTAAGTCCTGCGCCCGACTCAACGGTTTTAAGCAGATGTGTATTAGCGTTAGTTGCTAAATTCATGCTTCCTGCCGAGAAAGGAACATATCCTTTAATTACCATTTCATAGAAAGGTACGTCGCAGATAAAGATGCGCTCGTTAGAAGACTCGGTCGGAGCATCATATACAACATCTGAAACAAGGGCGGCGTAAATATTAGCCTCGGTAGAGGAAATTTTGCGTGAGTCAGAAAGAATTTCTGCTACCTTGGTAACATCTTCTGCCATTTTACCCTTAACGAAGTAATCTGTATTCTGAGTCGAACTGTCGGAGTAGGCGGTATTTGAAAGGTCGCCTATGCTAACACCGGGCAGGTTCCATTTAGCCGTTTTCTTAACGAACTTTTCAGCGCCTTCTATAATAAGGGGTCTGGAAAGCAGGTTGTAACTTAAGGAAGTGATTCCGCTACCGGTTGCGGCATGATACTTATATGCGGTAGCAATCTTTAATATCGGATTATAGGCTGTATCAAAGAATACAGAAAAACCTGCACTGGATTTTTTAAGTTTAATAAGGTCAACCTCAAAATAAAGGTCAATGTTATTTTCCTTGCTGAAGTTTGAAAGAGCGTCTAGGTCTTTAAGATTTCCAAGGTTTTTGTTAATCTTAAAGCCGCCCGCATAACTGCTATACTCTAGACCCGTAGCGCCAAAGCCTAAAAGTTTTGCGCTGATTTTGGTTTTTGTTTCGGCAGAAAGTTCAGCGAGGATTTCCTTAGCGTCAGTAAGAGTTGTTGCGGCAACTAGGTCGGTATAGGGAATTCCGAGGAACGACTTGTCAATCATAACGCCGCCAACAAAAGTAACATTAAGGGGAGACTCTTCCGAAACGGTTTCAGTAAGGCTTCCCTGTTTTTTAAGGAAATTTTTATATGTTTTTGCCATTCCGCTATAGTTGGCGTCTTCGTTTGTTAAGGGATAGAAGCCAACCGTCATCGGTTTGTCGCAAAGGCTTATAGCGTATATCTGCATAAGAGATTTGCCGTTGTTCAGCGACTGAGCATAGTTGTCGGAAAATCCGCGAACCTGATAGGTGGTGAAGATTCCGCTATGTCCCAAAGTGGTAGAACCGACCTTAACGCCGATATAAGCAGATTCTGCATTTTGCTCAATAATTGCGCAAGTGGCAGTATCTTTATATTTCGCACCGTAAACAGGCATACGAATTTCTCTTTCAATCGTCTCTCTGTTTTCGCGAGTCATAGAAGCGTCAAAGCCGTATACAGCGTTTGAATATTTTATTCCCGCCTGAGAAACAGATTCATTTGAAACCAGAGCGCCCGAGCCCGACGGATAGAAGAGGTAAGCATCTTCTTCGTCGTTAGGAGTGGAGCACCAGAAGGAAGCCAGACTTATCGAAACTACTCTAAAGTCTTCACCTTCAAGAATTTCGGTAGGTTTAACCGTAACCGAAACGCTGTCCTCGCGAAGAGTAAACTCAATCGGAATCATAATCTGAACATCATCAAAGTAATATTCAATTTTAACTCCGTTGTCTATATCTTCTGTAATTACAAAACCGTTTTTAACGGCAGAAACAGCCGAAAAATATTCTTCTGTTTGGTAGGTTGAAAGGTTTAAAACCTCTATAACGACCGCTGAAGAAATTTGCGGGTTCTTTGAGATGGGCATATTTGTATTCGGGTCTACAGTAAGTTCGCCTTTTTTCCGGGCAGTTACCCCCCAACGGTTTTCGGTTCCCTTTTCTATAAGGTCAACCGAGCAGTTAGAAGCAATCCACCAAAGTTCGTACTTGTCGTTTTCAGAAATTTTGTAGTCCTGTTTTGAGTAATCACTCTTAATAGGACTTGTGGGAAACGGTTGATTTTCGTCAGCCTTAGGATATGCTTCGGGGGACCAGATGTCTCCGGTAGTCCAACCGGTCATTGAAATAATCATCAGTACGCCGAGAATGACGCAAAAGATTTTCTTTAAATTTCTTTTCATTCAGGTCCCTCCTTTACATTACAATTTCCATAAATACGGTAGAAACGAAACCGCCGAGTTGCTGGAGAAGCAGACCTACAAGAATAATTAGGAATACTATCGCTGCCATAGCGAACAAGGTAAGCAAGGTGGTTCCGATAAACCGAGTCATTGAGAACTCGTGAATTCTCATCATACCGATAACCAGAATCAGTCCGGTATAAAGAAGAGCAACGGTTGTAAGAATTCCGAGGAAACTTCCTTCTGTATCAAGAAGAATGTTTGTAAGAACTGTGTAGATAACGCGCTGAACAATAATCGGCATCAAACTATAGCAAGAAACAATGTAGATTTCCTTCATTGTACCCTTACCGCCAAGCAGGGTTGTTACAAGCCAGTTAGCAATTACCCAAAGGGCAATCAGTCCTGCAGACTGAACAAATACCCAAAGAGAGTTGAATGAGCCGGGGTCGAAGTTGGTAAAGAGGAACCCTCCCCAAATCGTTTGAATAACAGCGGTTACATAGAAAAGAGCGAGAATTACGGTAGCAACGAGTACAGACCCTCTCTTCTTTTCTTTTAATTCTTCGAAGACCAGACCCGGATGAATAAGTGTTGTGAGGGCGAGTTGGACTTCGTTTTTCTGATTAACTATCTCTTCATCCTTCTTTTTCTTGCGAAGCACCATAACTGCTACTATTACGGCAATTAGGAGAACTATTCCAATGAAAATAAAGGTGAAGTACTTAGAAAGCAGGTTTTGGCGATGATACTCATACGCCAGAGCATAGGTTTTGCGGTCGTAACCCTCAAGAGCAACCTCCATAGCCTCTTCGTATTTGTCTTCGGCTAAATATGCGCGGGCAAGACCTGTATAAGCGATTTGAAGGTTCTTATCAAGGGTAAGAACTTCTTCCCAGCCCTCTCTCGACTCGAGATAGTCGCCGTCGATAGTAAGGCGAGTGAGTTTCATTACCATATTTCCGTAGTCATTACGCTTGAATACGGTAAGAGTGTTGTTGCTCTTATCGGAAACGAGAATTTCGTGACTAAGCACCTCGTGGGTATTAGTATCTCTTTCTTCCTTGAGCGCGATTGAAGAAGCGTTTTCAAAGGTTCCCTTCTGAGTTCCGCTTCCCATTCCGCCGCCAAAAGCGGTGACCATTCTGCATTCGCTGTCATACACGAAGATTCGTCCGTAGGCAGAGTCAAGAGCATACATAAACTCGTCATCGTCAACCTCAAGGCCGGTTATCTTCTGTGTGAATGCAGAATTTAATAGGAAAGACCTGTTAATGTCATCATCTGCAAAGTTTACCGTCTCAGAGTCAATAATATTGTTTCCGGCTCCGGGGTTAAGTTTTTTAAGTTGACCCTTTTCTGCGTCGGTTGCGGTATAAATGAAGTCTTTGCTGTCAATAACTATATCGCTAAACGAGAACGGGAGAACGCGTATTGAATTCCCTGCTCTTGTATTGTTGGGGAACATACGCTTTAAAAGACTTGACATTGCGCCAAGAATATTGTTTGTAACGGTATTTGCGCCGTAGAAACCGATAAATTCTTTTGCCGTACCCGAAGTAGAAGGTGCGTAGAGTAATGCACCGTAATAAGAGCCTTCGCTGAGTATGTAAACATATCCTTCAGAGTCGGCTACAACCTTAACGGGTTTATAGTCAAAGTCGGTAGGAATAAGCGGTGAGTCGGGCAGTACGAATTCATCAATATACTTTCCGTTAATGTCGAAATTAAGCACACGCTTCTTTTCGGTATCGCAAAGGTAAATTGTACCATCTATGTGAACATAGATATTGCTGGCACCCGTAAAAGTGAGAATATTCTCATCTTCTGTAAACAGTGTCTCTTCGGTGTTTTCACCTGCGTCAATTACAACATCTGCGCTGTTTTTGGTTACCGCAAAAATCTGCTTAACAAGTTTATAGTCAGAGTCAAGCATTACAATTTTTGCACCTGCTTCGGTTGAACCGGTGTCAAGCAGATAAACGTTTCCGCTTCGGTCGGTACAAACATCAACAAGTTTTGTGATAGTTCCTACTCCGAAGCTCTTTGCGTTATAAACCTCTTTAACCTCATACATAGGACGGTTATAAACAAGTTTGCGGCCTAATCCGCTGATATCATCCCAATAGGTATAACTCTCATACGGCGCGTACTGTGATGATTCTGCATATGCGGTAAGCATTGTTCCTGCGACGATGACCAGCGCCAAAATGAAGGCAGCGATACGTCGAAGCATTTTCTTTGTCATACATACATCTCCTTGCCGTAAAAGTTATTCTTTGATACCCGCACTTGTCATGGCCTGCATAACGTTACTTTGCGAAATCATATAGACCATAATCGGAGGTATCATCATTATTACTGTCAGCGCCATTGAAGAACCTGCTCTCGCAGTACCGCCGGCAGCAATCTGGGGTGTAATCATGGGCAGTGTTTTAAGTTGCTCAGTAAAGATTGTGTTGTTGGGCGAAACGTTCCAGATGTCTCTAAAGCCGAAAAGCATTAGGGTGAGCCACATCGGTTTAACCGTAGGCATTACTATGCTCCAGAAAACTCGCCAGTATCCTGCGCCATCGATTTTTGCCGCCTCTAAAAGTGCGTCGGGCACAGCGCCCTCCATATACTGCTTCATAAGGAAAACGCCCATAGTAGAAGCAAGGTGGGGCAATATGTAAATCCAATAGGTGTCAATCAGATGAAGTTTTGCATAAATCAGGTAACAAGGGATTGACAGCGTATAGGCGTTAAACATAAGAGCCATCTGAATAGCCCAGAAAAATGTTTTTCTTCCTTTAAATTTACCTTTTGCTAAAACAAAAGCAGCCATAGAAGAGGTAATTATATATAGGAAGGTGGTAAGAGTTGCAATAAGCAAACTGTTGGCAATATATCTCGAAAGGGGCACCTGCAAACTTGAAAGAAGGTCAGGAAGAGCCAGGTAGTTTGAAATTGTAGGTCTTTGAACAAAGAAACGGGGCGGGAAAATAAGAAGTTCGTCGATAGGCTTAAAGGAAGTAACTATCGAATATATAAGGGGGAGCATTGAGAAAAGTCCGCCGCCGACAAGAAAAGTACAATAGAAGAAGTTTCCTATTTTGGAGCGTGTGAAACGCTTTGCAAAGGAGCTTTTCTTTTTGAACATTTCAAAACGTGGTAATTTCAGTTTCATGTTTTAAGCCCCCCTATCTTCCAATAAGTGACAGAACTTTACCGATAAGGAGACGTGTTCCTGCCATCATAAGGAATAATACTACTGCTATTGCCGAAGCATAGCCGTATTCAAATCTGATTGCAGCCATATCGGTCATATGCGATACGATTGTATCAACCGCATACTGTGTGGACGGGAAGCCCGCAAGTGAAATTGCGATTGCGCTGACCGAGAAACTGGACTGAATCTGCATAACCGCAGAGAAAAGAAGCATGTTCTTCATCTGGGGCAGAGTTATAAAGCGAAGTTCTTGCCAACGGCTCCTTATTCCGTCGATGGCGCCTGCTTCGTAAAGGTCGTCAGAAATATTCTGAAGACCCGAAATGTTAGAAAGGAAAGACACACCCATGCTCTGCCATAACTGAACCATTATGATAATGGGCATCAGATATTCAGGGGTTCTAAGCCAAACAATAGGCTCGGTAATTACGCCTATTGAAAGGAGCATACTGTTAAGATAACCGTAGGCTTCACCCGAGAAGAGAACCTGCCAGATAAGAAGCGCACCACCTGCGAGAGAGGGCGAATAGAACATAAAGGACAGAACCGTTCTGACAGCGGGCGAAAACTCGTTTACGAACCAGGCAAGAACGAAAGCAAGTAAAAATCCGCACGGTCCTGCAATAATCGCAAATACGAGTGTGTTTTTAACGACGATTCCAAAAACCTCGTCGGAAACAAACATTCTTTCGAAGTTGTCAATTCCAATAAATTTAGGGGTTGAAAGAAGGTCGTAAGAAGTAAAACTGAGTCCGATTGAAGAAATAATCGGAATAAGTGTAAACAAACAGAAAAAGATGAAGAAAGGAGCAATCATAATCATGAGAGGAAGTTGCTCTAAAAAAGAGTCTTTTCTGCGAAGTTTTTGTACAGATGTTTTTTTAGCCACAAATTTCCCCTCCTTTATGCATTAGGATATTCTTCGATTTTTCTCTTGATTTCGTTGTTTGCAACAACCGACCACTTATTAATAGCGTCTTTTGCATTAGAGCCGTCGTTGATTACCGACCAGAAAGCCTGGTCGATTGCACGGACTACATAATATGAGCCGGGCACTTCAGGAACTTCCTTAACCTCTTCCCACTGAGAAAGCAGGACGTCAAGGTCGGTGGGGTTCCAAGCCAGGTTTTCAAAGGCTTCAACGGTTGCGGTTGAGATTCGGCCAAGAGGTCCAATAACCGACTCTACGTTATTAGAATAACGGGTCTGTGTTTCGGCTGAGGTCCACCATTTAAGGAACTCCCAGGCCTCTTTCCAGTGAGAACTTGCCTTAACTATTGCGCAGCCCGAACCCGAACCTGCGATTGTGTGATTGATTTCGCCAGTACTCTCGTCAAGAGTTCCGGGAACCTTTGCAACAGCCCAACGGCCGTCAATTTCGGGAGCGGCGCTTTCAACGGTAAGGTAGGTAGCATAGCCTGCGATACCAAGTGGCATTGAGCCGTTACGCAAACGGTTATAGAAGTCGGCTTCCTTTTGATAGCCGTAGTCGGTATAAATTTCGGTCCACTCTTCAAAAATCTGAATCGACTTAACCGAATCAATAGCCGTTGCATTGCGCTCGTCATTATAGATTTTCAGTCCCGACTGCTGTAAAAGCGAGGGGTAAAGGTGTAATGAACCAACGCCTGCATTAACAGTTCCTGCAGTTGTTATCTGAGTATAGGGCACATAAACGTCCATATTATAGCGCTGAATGATGGTTGCGCAATAAAGGAAGTCATCCCAGGTCTTAGGAACGGTAAGACCTAAGTCTTTAAATACGTCTGTTCTGTAGAACATACAGTAGAAGCCCTGTGTGTCAGGAAGTGCATAGAGTTTTCCGTTATACTCATAAGGGGTGAAAGCGGTAATGCCGTCGGCATCTTCGCCCTTTTCGTTTTTAGGACCGTTCTGGAAACGGTCTATTATCTTATCAAAATCAGGGTCCTTATATTCAGGGTCATCTCTGAAGGTGTAAAGGTCTAAAAGCGCGCCACGGATACCGAAGTTTACCGGGTCGGTTCTTGAAAGATGAAGCTGAACATCAGGGAAATTGTCGGCAAGAAGTCCGTTAATAAGAGAAGCCGAAACTATCTGAAGATTTACGTTTATGCCTGTGTTGGCGGTAAACGAATCCTGAATTAAGGAGTTGAGAGCCATTGTCTGGTCTCGGCCCCAGTTAACCCACATCTTAAGGGTGGGACCGCTGTTCTCATCTTCGTTATAAAGAGTGTAGTCATTAACGAAAGAGGAAACAAGACGCTCAACCTCAAACCAGAGTTTCTGGAAAATGTTTTTCTGGTTAGACCACTCAAATTCCTGTCCTGCGTAAATAAACTGCATTTCGTCAAGAGTAACGGGTAGGTTTTTCATTTCAGAAAGCCAGGAAGAAAGGGTTGTGTAGTTAGAATAATAGTCTTTTACATATATATGAGCAATGTACGGAGCGTCGAGCATCTGATTGATAACTCGGTCCATATTGTTCATTGCGGCTATGTACTGAGAACCGCGTTTGCCGGTCTGCGCCTTAACTTCGGCAACAAGGTCGCGAAGTTCTGCAGAAGCCTTTTCCAGCGTTTCGGTAAAGGTAGGAATCTGGCGGAAAAGTTCGTAGTCGCGGTTAACGTCGGGGTTTTCAGAGGTAATCATAACTATCTGAAGATACATATCTCCAATAGCGGTGACAACTTCATTAAGACGGTCGTACGATTCGGCTGTTTTTGCAAGGGTTGCCTCCATAGACATGGTATGGGTTCCCTCGTCAAGCCAGATGTAATACGGCTTTTTGTCTTCTCCAAAGAGATAGTCCTGCCAACCTGTTCCGTAAGAGAAGCAGAGTTCTTTGGCTTCAACAAAAGGAGTTTTTCCGTCGATTTTCATCCAACGCCAACTCTCGCCGTTTACAACGTCGCTCTGCTTATAGCGGGCGCCGAACTGGTAGTAACCCGCCTTTTTAACCTCAAACTCCCAGGTAATTTCTTGACCGGGGGTCTGCCAGGTTGTTCCGCCGATATTATTTATCTTGGAAAGATAACTGTCAATCGGCTGCATTTCGGCATTACCGTTGTTGGCTTTAGGAATTAAAGAATTGTCATTTTTAAGAACAGCATCTTCGCCCTGAATAATAATGGGCTCAACGCTTAGGTCTTCTGTGTATTTGTTGCTGTCAAAATACTCCTTATAATATATAGGCGCCTCGGGAGCAACAAATCCAAGTCTTGAAATTAAAACATTATGTCCTTTTCCGACAAGAGTAATTTTATGCTCTCCTGCGGTAAGGTAGAAAAGGTAGGGCTCAACTGCTACTCCGGTTTTGTCGGTTGCAACGCGCTCAACCAATTCTCCTGAGAGTTGCTGTTCGGGCGCAATTTCGTTGCCGTGAGCATCCTCACGCCATTTCTGACTGGGGTCATCCGGGTTAGCCTGAACATTTATCCAGTCGCGTGAAAAAGACAGATTGTCTGCGCCCTCAAAGAGATATTCGTCAGAACCGTCAAAAAGAAGGCCGATTTCAACATTAACTCCCTTGGTTGCGGGCAAATATTCAAAATAGAAGTTGTAAAAAGCATCTTTGGGAACATTAACGGTCCAGGTAACAGTTCCCTTTCCGCCAACCCAATCAATAACATTTCTTGTGGTTTCCTTGCCGTCAGCCTTGGTTTTATAGTCGGTAGTTGCGGTTGCAGAACCCTTTGTGTCGCCGTCTTCGGTCGCAAAAACGCCGTTTGCGCCGTCAACGACAACATTATCCTCTTCGGTCGCACAGGGTTTTTCCCCTATCGACGCCAGATAATCTTTATAATCTGTAAGTTCGGAATTATCCGAAGTTAGAAGCGCACCCTCGCCACCGGACGCTGCTCCCCCGTTTTCAGCCGTTACGCCAAGTGGGAGTGCGGCTGCCGCTAAAACAAGAGTCAACGCCACAGCGATAAATCTTAAAAATCTTTTCTGCATTAGTATTACTCCGTTAATGAAATTTCGACGAAAGAACTAATTTCTTTCGTAGCCAATATATTCGTCTTCAACCCAGATTTTGCTATTTCTGTCGCTCTTTTTCTGATACAGGCGGAAATAATCTATGAAGTACTCTGCAGGAAGGTCGTCAAGGCTATCTTCGATAAATCCGACAGGATTTGATGTATCGGTAGTTGTAACGTGACAGTTGAAAATTATATACTCGGGGTCACTCCAACCGCTTAAATCTTTACAGTGGTCATAGGTTTTTGAAAGGTCGAAGGTGTTGATGAGTTTTCCGTCAAAATACATCTTCATTTCCTTCTTGGTCCATTCCCATCCGTAAACATGATACTGTTCATTTCTGGTTTCAACGTCGGAAAGTTGGAATCCGCCGCCGGTATATCCCCATCCCGAAGTGTGTGTTTTGAACTCTTCTGCGTTACATTTGGAGCAAGCACTGCTTCCCTGGAACCATCTATGTAGATTTGAACCACCCGTACCTTTTTCAGAGCCGGCGGCTTCAAATACATCAACCTCAACATAGTAGTGAGGGTTTCTGTAAACGCCGTTAGCGTTTGCAACAGTAACGTTGTCAGATTTGGTCCAGAAAGAAGGCCAGATGCCTCTGAAGAAAGGAAGTCTTGCGCGGATTTCAGCGTAGCCGTATACATAGTTCATATGCTGTCTTGTAGTAACACCGTAAGGCATTTTATACTGAGTTCCTTCGCGTTCGGGGTTGAAGTAACGGATTCCGCGGAGTTTAAGTCTTCCGTCACCGTTATCAATTACATCGCGGTCATAAGAAATTTGTGCGCGGGCGGTGCCTGTCATAGTTGCATCAAAGCCCCATTTTGTCATATCAAGTTCTTCGGCTTCGAATTCGTCGCCCCAAACATATGTATATCCATCGAGGAAGACGGTTGTCGAGAAGTCTGTTTTAACTTCGAAGGTGTTTGCCTTGTTCTTTGCGGGTGCAGTACGGATAAATTTCTGAACTGCAGAATCAACGGTTACATTGTGTCCGCCGTCGAAAACAAGTTTTTTGCCCGAAACCGAAACCTTGAGTTCGCCTTCAGCAAGGTTTTTGTTGCTCTGGCTTCTCTTGGTTTTGCCAATAAGAATTTCTTTGGCTGTTTCAGAAGTTGCGTCGGTAACTATGGAAAGGGTTACCGAAGCGGTCTTTTTGTAGTAGTCCTGAAGAGCAGTTGCCGTCTTTCTGGCAGCAGAGTTTCCTACAGGAACAACAATAACATAACCGGCAGGTCCATCCCAGTTCACAGTTTTGTACTCGAACTCACCGTCTTTGTCAACAAATTTTTCTTTTTGTGTTTCTTCCTGATATGCAGGGCGGTGTTCGTCAGCGGTGTCGTCACCTGTGGGCTCGCTTGAAGCATTGCCGAAAAGTTTATCAAAGAAACCTCCGACGCCTCCTTCGCCCTCGCTTGATGTGTTATTGCTTGACGCATTCTGGCTTGATACATCTCCGTCTCCCTGTCCGCAAGCAGCAAGGGAAACCACCAATGTGATGACCAGAAGTACGCTTATGCCTTTTTTCAACAACTTCATAAAAAAACCTCCAAAAATTTGATGAACACAAAAACAGACAATATTGCATTCTGTATCGTCATTATACACTATAAATAATATTAAATAAATACATTTTTCTGCTTTTAATACGGACAATTCTGCTAAAGTTTTTTGCATTAAATGTTTCTTCCTCTCCCCTAAATATGCAAAATGGCGAAACCGAAAAACGTTTTTGTGGTCAATATGTTGTGTTTCTGTTAAAAATTACTCACTATAAATTGATTTTTATGACGCAAATCAAAATCTTAAAATCCGTATTTTTTGGGGGCAATCGCAGAATTATGATGTGTTTTGGACTCTGCTAAGCCTCGGTTTGTTTCTTTTGTACAGTTTGCATAAGTTTGTGGGTTCTAAGAGGCTTTAAGAGGGGTGTTTTTTGTCACTTTTGCCCCCCTCTTGCCATAAAATGTCGAGCGTTTTGTGCCGTTATCTTCGTTTTCTCAAAATGGTGCTATCTTTAATTTCCGACATCGTTTTTTAGCGATTTTTTAGAATTTTGCCCAAAAACATACACCCCTCGTAGTGTTTCTTTTCCCGCCGAAAACATTATATAAATGAACTCTTCATTTCAGCCTTATTATATATATTAAGTATTATATTTTGTCTTTTCTCTTGAATATTTTTTGATTTTAGGGTATAATTGGTTAACTCGTATATCCAAAACATTTAATATCGAGGTGTATAAATGAAAATTATAGTTTGCGGTGTCGGCAAGGTCGGCACTAACCTCATAAAACTTTTAAGCGAAGAAAATCACGATATTACGGTTGTCGACGCCGACCGAAAGGCCGTTGAAACCGCCGTTAACGATTTTGATGTTATCGGTTTTTGCGGAAACGGCGCCTCTTTCCCTGTTCAAGAGGAGGCAGGGGTTGCGGGCTGTGACGTTTTTATTGCCGTTTCGGGAAGCGATGAACTAAACATAATGAGTTGTATGGTTGCTTCAAAAATAGGAAACGCCAAAACGGTTGCCCGTGTCCGTAATACCGACTATTCGGGCCAACTTCTGTTTATGCAGAACAAACTCGGAATTGACCTTCTTATAAATCCTGAATTTGAAACGGCACAGGATATTGCCAGAATCATTGAATTCCCCGCGGCATCTAAAATTGAAACCTTTGCCAAGGGCCGAATTGACCTTGCCGAAATTACCGTTCCCAAGGACAGTGTGCTCAGCGGACTTGTTCTTTCTGATTTAAGAAAGGTTATTGACGCCTCTTTTCTCGTTTGCGTCGTCTGCAGAGGCGACGAGGTTTTTGTTCCTTCGGGCAACTTCGTTATTAAAGAGGGGGATAAACTTTATTTCACCGCTTCAAGACGGGCTCTTCCGAGAATTTTCAAGACAATCGGAATGGACAAAAAGAAAATTCGCTCGGTTATGATTATCGGCGGAAGCCGAACCGCTTTCTATCTTGCAAAGCATCTGCTCAAGGTAGGCATTAAGGTCAAAATTATTGAGGTTGACTCACCTCGTGCCTCTGAAATTGAATCAAAACTTGAGGACTGCTCGGTTATCTGCGGTGACGGAACCGACCCCGACCTTCTTGCCGAAGAGGGCATTGCCAACTTTGACGCCGTTATCGGCCTTACCCAGATAGACGAAGAAAACATCATTCTTTGTATGCACGCCGAAAAACAAGGGGTTAAGAAAACCGCTTGTAAAGTAAACCGCGACCCTCTTGCAAAAATGGTTGAGGGCATTCTGCCCGACTGCAGTGTCGTTTGCCCCAAACAAAGCATTGCCGACATAATTCTGCGTTATGTCCGCGCGGTTGATAACGCCGACGGCAACATTATAACCCTTTATAAAATTCTTTCCGACCGTGCAGAAGCCACCGAATTCCTCGCTACCGAAAACTGCGCCGTTGTCGGAAAGCCAATTAAGGATTTGCGCCTTAAGAAAAACCTCATAATCGCCTGTGTCAGCCGAGGTAGAAGCATTATAATTCCGAACGGCGAAACCGAAATTTCAGCGGGTGACAGCGTAATTGTTATTACGGCAGAGCAAAAAGTAACCTCTCTTGCCGATATTTTGGAGTAAAACCTTATGAATAACAGAATGGTTTTTTATATTCTAGGCAGAATTGTTTTCTCAATCGGCGCGGTAATGCTTCTGCCTCTGACCTGTGCGGTTATATACGGCGAAAGTCTTTTGCCTTTTCTTGTTCCTTTAGGCCTCTGTTTGCTTTTAGGCTTTTTTCTCTCCTTTAAAAAGCCCCAAGACACAAAACTTTCGGCTCGTGACGGTTTTGTAAGCGTCGGTCTCGCCTGGATTGTTATCTCTCTTTTCGGCTGTCTTCCTTATATTATAAGCGGAGCAATTCCGAATTTTATCGACGCCTTTTTTGAGGCAGTTTCGGGGTTCAGCACAACGGGAGCAACCGTTATAGCCGACATTGAAGCGCAAGATAAGAGCATTCTTCTCTGGCGTTGCTTTACCCAGTGGCTCGGCGGAATGGGTGTTCTGGTCTTTCTTCTTGCCATACTTCCAAAATCGGACAACAAGTCTTCTAGATATATGCACCTTATGAAAGCCGAAGTACCCGGCCCTACGGTCGACAAACTTGTTGCGAGAATTTCCGACACCGCAAGGGTTCTTTACGGAATTTATATTCTTCTTACCGCTATTGAGTTTATTTTGCTTCTCTTTGGCGAAATGAACGCCTTTGAGGCTCTCTCCCACGCCATCTCGACGGCAGGAACGGGCGGTTTTGGGGTTAAAAACGACTCCTTTGCCTCCTACTCGGCATATAGTCAGTATGTCGTTTCGGTCTTTATGCTTCTTTTCGGCGTAAATTTAAGCCTTTTCTTCCTTTTTGTAACCGGCCATATTCTCAGGGTTTTAAAAAGCGAAGAATTTTGGACATATCTCGGCATCATCGCCCTTTCAACCCTTTGCATTGCCGTTACTATCTATTCTTCAGCGTCCTCGGCAGAGGAGGCTTTCCGCACCTCTCTGTTTCAGGTTGCGGCGATTATTTCAACAACCGGCTTTGTTTCGGCAGACTTTGAGCAGTGGTCGGATTTTGCAGGGCTTATTCTTCTGCTTTTGATGTTCTGCGGCGGGTGTGCGGGTTCTACTGCGGGCGGAATGAAGGTTTCAAGGTTTCTTCTCCTCTTTAAAAACGGAAAACGCCAGGTAAAATATATTCAGCACCCACGCAGTGTGCTTTCGGTTAAACTTGACGGCAAAACGGTCGACCACGAAACTATCCGCGGAACCACTTCTTATGTTATTATGTTGGTTGCCATCTTTGTCTTTTCCGCCCTTGTTGTTATTGCAATTGAAGGCTGTGACCTTGTTACAGGAATATCCTCGGTTGCAACCTGTCTTAACAATGTAGGTCCCGGTCTTGGCGAGGTCGGACCAACCGACAACTTCCTTTTCTTAAACCCAATCACAAAACTTATTCTTTGTTTCGATATGCTTGCGGGCCGTCTTGAACTTTTCCCGATGCTAATCCTCTTTTCGCCGTCGACCTGGAAAAAGTTTGCATAAATATACCGCTGTTACAGTAAATTGTAACAGCGGTTTTATTTTTGCGGAGGTGGTTTTTTGGAGGAAAAATTCGGTTCTAAAACCGCCTTTATAATGGCGTCGGTCGGCTCGGCGGTGGGGCTTGGAAATGTTTTCAGATTTCCGAGTCTTGCGGTTAAATACGGACTTGTTTTTATCCCCGTTTACTCTCTTTTGCTTGTTTTTCTCGGTCTGCCCCTTATTTTAAGCGAACTCGCTTTAGGCAGGTCTTTCGGCTCAAACTCTATTGTTGCCTTTGGTGCGGTTTATCCAAAAGGCAAAACGGTCGGCAGACTTTCTCTTCTCAACTGCTTTATTATTATGAGTTACTATACTCTGCTTTTCTCTTTCGTTTTGGCACAGTCGGTCTGCTCGGCGGGAGAAATTGTTTCGGCAAATCTTCCCGTGATAAACGGTTTTTCCCTCTCTTCTCTTTTCTTTATGCTTGTTTGCTGGGGTCTGGTTTTATTGTGCTTCGGAAGTGCAAAGCGTCTTGGTCGGATTTCAACCGTGGGTATGTTCCTTTGTGTCCTTATTCTTGTTTTTCTTGCCCTTTTTTGTTCCCTTAAAAACCCCAAAAACCTCTCTCTTTTCTGTCATTTTACCCCCTCTTTTCTGCTTTCCCCGTCCTTTTGGCTGGACATTGCAGGGCAGGTCTTTTTCAGCCTTTCAATAACGGTCGGCGTTATGGTCGCCTACGGCTCTTTTCTGGACAAAAAAGAAAGCGTTGCCCTTTGTGGAACAATTATCGCCTTTTTTGATATGGGCGTTTCGCTTGTTGCGACAGTTATTTATGCCTCTGTCCCCCCGTCTTCTGCGGGAATTCTTAAAGGTCTCTCGGTCTATTCCTCGGCTTTTGCCTCTTTCGGCCGTTTAGGCTCTCTTTTCTCTCTTCTTTTCTATTTAAGCCTTTCTTTTCTTTGTCTTGACTCGGTTGTTGCCTATTTAAAATCAGTAGTTTTAAGTCTGTCGGGCAAAATTTTAGGAAGTGAGCGACACCGCGCCTTTACCGTCGCCTTTTTTTCGGCCTTCTCCGGTGTAATAATTCTCTTTTTCGGGTTAACCGACCTTTTAGACAGCAAAGTTGCCCCCTTTTTAGCCCTTGCGGTCGGCCTTGCCGAAGCGGTCATTTTTGCGAAACTTTCAAAAGAAAAAACCCTTTACAGTGAAATCTTCAAGAAAAACCGCCCTTTTCTTTGGTCTTTTTACCGCTTTTGCGTCACTCTGGTTATTCCTCCCCTTCTCGCCCTTCTTTTTTTGTCCGAAATCTTTTATTAAACCCTTGAAATTTGTTGAAAATTATCGTAAAATTAGTGTGTTATAATATTCTTTATGGGGTTTGATTTTATGGAAAAGAAGTTTGTTATCACTATTGCCAGAGGTTTTGGAAGCGGAGGCAAAGAAATTGCCCAGGCAGTCGCTTCAAAACTGGGTATAAACTGTCACGAGCACAGTATTCTCACCCTGGCGTCAGGAATGAGCGGTCTTGACCGTTCCCATTTTGCAAACGCAGATGAGAAACTTTTAAAACCAAGTCTTCTTCACTCAATTAAGGAAACCTTTTCAACCGACTCGGACGGTCACTTCGTTTCAAATGACGAACTTTTCGGCTACGAAGCGCAGATTATGAGAGGTCTTGCCGCTTCGGAGAGTTGCGTTATTGTCGGCAAAGCGGCTGACTATGTCCTTCGCGATATGAATAATGTTTTCAGTTTCTATATTGAGGCTCCCCGTGCCTACTGCCTTGCAAATGTTATGCGTAAAATGGACGTTACCGAGCAGGAGGCTAACGAACTTATTACCAAAACCGACAAATACCGTGCCGATTTTTATAAGTATGTAACCAAAGGCAACTATTGGACAAACCCCGTAAACTATGACCTCACCCTTAACAGCGAAAGGGTCGGAAAAGAAAACTGCGTTCAGGTTATAGTAGATTATGTGAATATGATGCTTAAAAAAGGTGAATAACAGTGAAAGAAACCTTGCTTTTTATCGGCAGTTGGCTTGGTGTAATGGCTCTTATAGGCTGTGCTTTGCTGATTACCAAAAAACTTGCCGATTTCGTTAGTAAAAAAAGAGCAAAAACCGATAAAAGCGACTTTCCCGGGTCAAAATTTAGAAACCCCTATTATATTTCTCCCGAAGAAGCAAACGCTATAAAAGAGCAAACCGAAAAGTTTAATAAAAACAGCGACTAGAGGCTCTTTGAGCAGGGATAACTCCGTTATAGGGGTGCCTTGCGGCACAGTAAAAATTTTTAAGGAGATTTTATGGGAAATATATTTTTCAAAAACTTAAAGGTTTGGCAAAAGTCTATTGACCTTGTAAAAGAAGTTTATTTTCTCGTTAAATTATTGCCCGCTGAAGAAAAATATGACCTTTCTTCTCAAATAAGACGTGCGGCTATTTCGGTTCCTTCTAATATTGCAGAAGGAAATTCCCGAAACACCACAAAGGAATATATAAACTTTTTAAGTATCGCAAGAGGTTCTGTCTCTGAGGTTTGGACTCAACTTATAATTTGCACCGAACTCGGTTTCCTGAACGAAACTCAAACCCAAAAAGCGTTTTGTCTTTGTGAGGAAATTAGCAAAATGCTTTCTACTATGATGATAAAACTTTCAAATAACGATTAGTTTTACAACTAAAAACCTTTTTGTGCGAAGCACCCCTGCGACGAAAGTCGCCCCTACGAAGTCCCTGCGCGACAGCACCCCTTAAATTTTAAAAAAGTTCTTTACTTTTCAAAACTCTTGTGCTATACTACTATGGCTACCGCTTTCTATGCTTTAGGCGACTGCCTTGTTTTTAAGGAATCACCTGACCTATTGCTTGGATTGTGGCGGACAAAATATTAAATGAGGTGAAACAAATGACAGCAGAACAAAAGAAGGCTATTATTGCCGAGTACGCTACCCACGAGGGCGACACCGGTTCTCCCGAAGTTCAGATTGCTCTTCTCACTACCCGAATCAACGAACTTACCGAGCACCTTAAGGTTCACAAAAAGGACCATCACTCTCGTAGAGGTCTTCTTAAAATGGTTGGTCACAGACGTAACCTTCTCGCTTATCTTACCAAGGTAGATATCGAGCGTTACCGTGCAATCATTAAGCGTCTTGGAATCCGTAAGTAATTAGCGGATTGAGCCTTGGCAAGAGAAAATAGGTTTTGGACGACAAAATTTTTACAATACTTGCCCCAAAAGCCTTAAAACACCTATGTGTTTTTGCATTTTTGTGGCGGCGTCTTGTTTCAATTTTGTTCGTACAAAACTGCGACGCACCTAAAAACTAACAAATTTTTTGTTAGAAGGTGCACGAAGAACGCAAACTATACGCGGTATGTTGTGTTCTGAGGGCGTTTTATAACGGAATAATTTGTAGTTTTTAGGCTGTTTCATCTTGCCAAGGCTCAATCCGAAGGCAGACCGTGGTTATACTGCGGTCTGCTTGATTGTTTTTTTAAACCAAAAGGGTTGCTAGGCGTAAAGCGGTAAATCGAGGGTCAAAACTTTTTGGCTTTGGATTTATTGCTTAACCTTAGCACCCCGAAAATTAAATTTTTGGAGGTAAAAAATATGTTTGAAAATTTCAGAGTTTTTGAAACCGAATTTGCCGGCCGTCCTTTAAAGGTTGAAACCGGTAAAATGGGTCAACTTGCTAACGGCTCTTGCCTTATTCGCTACGGTGAAACAAGCGTTTTCTGTGCGGCAACCGCTTCTGCAAAGCCCCGTGACGGAATTGATTTTCTTCCCCTTTCTGTAGATTTTGAAGAAAAACTCTATTCCGTAGGCCGTATTCCCGGCTCTTTCACTCGCCGTGAGGGTAAACCTTCCGACAAGGCTATTCTCGCTTCCCGTGTAATTGACCGACCCGTTCGTCCTCTCTTCCCTAAAGATATGAGAAACGACGTGTCCCTTGTTTGTACCGTTATGTCGGTAGACCCCGACTGCTCCCCCGAAATTACCGCTATGATTGGTGCGTCAATCGCCCTTTCTATTTCCGATATTCCTTGGGAAGGCCCCATTTCGGGCATTTCGGTAGGTCTTGTTGAGGGCAAAATCGTTCTTAACCCCACCGCCGAAGAGCAGACAAAGAACGACCTTCAGTTAACCGTTTCCTCTACCTCTGACCTCGTTGCCATGATTGAGGCAGGAGCAAATCAGGTTCCCGATGATGTTATGTTCGAGGCTATTATGACCGGACATAAGGAAAATCAGAAAATCGTTGAGTTCATTAACTCAATCGTAGCCGAAATCGGTAAAGAGAAGTTCACCTTTGAATCTTCTAACCCCGACACCGAAATGTTCGAGGCTATTAAAGAGTTCGCTATCGACGATGTTAAATACGCCCTTGATACCGACGACAAAACCGTTCGTGACGAGAGAATGCTTCCCATTTACGATAAGGTTCACGCAAAGTTCGACGAAATTTATCCTGAACAGGAAATGAAAATCGACGACTGTATGTACAAACTCCAGAAGTTTGTTGTTCGCCGTTGGCTTTTAGACGAGGGCAAGCGTGTTGACGGACGCGGAATTGACGATATCCGTCCTTTAGCAAGCGAAGTAGGTCTTCTTCCCCGTGTCCACGGTTCGGGCCTTTTCTCCCGCGGACAAACCCAGGTTTTAACTATTGCAACTTTAGGTTCTATCCGTGACAGCCAACTTTTAGACGGAATCGACAACGAGACCGAAAAGAGATATATCCACCACTACAATATGCCTTCCTACTCGGTAGGCGAAACCAAACCCTCAAGAGGCCCCGGACGCCGTGAGGTTGGACATGGTGCTCTTGCTGAACGTGCTCTTGTTCCCGTAATTCCCTCGGCCGAAGAGTTCCCCTACACTATCCGCCTTGTTTCCGAAGTGCTTTCAAGTAACGGTTCTACTTCCCAGGGCTCTATTTGTGGTTCTACCCTTGCTCTTATGGATGCAGGTGTTCCGATTAAAGCCCCCGTTGCCGGTATTTCTTGCGGTCTTATTACCGAGGGCGACCGTTGGATGACCATGGTCGACATTCAGGGTCTTGAAGACTTCCACGGCGATATGGACTTCAAGGTTGCAGGTACCAAAGACGGTATTACCGCTATTCAGATGGATTTAAAGGTTCACGGTCTTACCCCCGAAATTATCAAAGAGGCTCTCGCAAAGACCCACAAAGCAAGACTTCACATTCTTGACGAAGTAATGCTCAAGGCTATTGCCGAGCCCAGAGCCGAAGTCAGCAAATATGCTCCCAAGATGATTTCTACCACCATTCATCCCGACAAAATCCGCGAAGTTATCGGTTCGGGCGGAAAGGTTATTCAGAAAATTCAGGCCGACTGTGAATGTAAAATTGATATTGACGACGACGGAAAGGTATTTATTACCGCTATTGATGCCGAAAAGGCTCAGCGTGCTCTTATGATTGTTGAAACAATCGCTAACGACCCCGAAATCGGTGCTATCTACCGCGGTAAGGTTACCCGCCTTATGACCTTTGGTGCTTTTGTTGAAATTGCTCCCGGTAAAGAGGGTCTTGTTCACATCAGCAAACTCGACGTTAAGAGAACCGAAAAGGTTGAAGATGTTGTAGCCGTTGGCGACGAAATTATCGTTAAGGTTGTAGAAATCGACGACCAGGGCAGAATTAACCTCTCCCGCAGAGATGCTCTTGTTGAAATCGAGGGCGCAGTTGTTGAAGACGACGGCGAAGAGGAAAGAAAACCCAGAAAACCCCGTCAAGGCTTCCGTAACAAACGCTAATTAAAAAGGATGAGCAACCGCTCATCCTTTTTGTTTTGTAAAGAAATTTTATATGTTAATCCTCTTTTGGAACCGGCAACCCAAATTTATATAACGGTATATATTCAAAATAATAATGACATCTTACACTATGTATATAATCTAAAACATCTTTATACCTTGGGTCTCTAAACCAGTCGCTTAATAAATACATATATTCAACATCTATATTTGCTTTTGATAATAATTTTTGGTATTGCTTTCTTTTAAAATCACAAGTTTGCAACTTTTCATCAACAGACCCAGCCACTTGTTGAAATTTACATTCAATAATATATAAAGTGTTTTTTATTATTACAAAAATGCTATCATCTGGTAATAACTGTTTTGAGATTATTTTAGTCCAATCTATTTCAAGCTCTTTTAAGAATATTTTATAGAAATCGTGCTTTTTAAATATTCTTGCAACCAATTCATTTTCGTAATAAACGTTGTCTCTAATAACCTTATATCCTTTCTGCATAGAAAGAAAGGATGCCAAATCGGTCTTGCCTTCAAAAACTAACCCCGTTTTCGTGTTTCCTCCGCCTTTTCCATTTTTAATCATATTCGCTCTCTCCCTTAAAAATTGCTAATAAGCAACTCTTTAATTTTTCCTCTCGCCTGTGCTTGGCTGTTAATCATTCTTGTTGCCTCTACTCTTTTAATTTTATAAGCAGAATAAAGGTCGTCAAAAAATCTATCTTCCCCCTTCGTATTTTTTGGGTCAGAATTGCTAATTACAATCTTTGCACCTTTTTTGTGCATATCGTCTACGAAATGTGCAAGTTCGACTTGTTCTTCATCGTTAAACAAGTTTTCTGTATATGCCGTAAAACTTGCCGTTTCGGTAATCGGTCTATACGGAGGGTCAAAATAAACAAAGGTGTTTTCGTCAATAAAGTCAGCCGACTCTCTATAATCGCCACAAACGATAGTAATCTTTTGCAAACTCTTCGATACTTCCCTAAGATTGTTTTCGTCGCAAATCAATGGTTTTTTATATGTTCCCATAGGAACGTTGAAAAGACCTTTTTTGTTTACCCGAAAGAGCCCATTAAAACAAGTTTTATTTAAAAATATCATCAAGGCGGCTCTTTCCACTCTTGCATTCTCATTTTCTTCTGTTTTTATATAGTTGAACCGCTCTCGCTTTTTATTGTAATAATTCTTTCGGCTCTCCGCGCCTAGCGGTATGAATTCATCCTGCATTGTTTGAAGTTCTTTGATTAAACTATCAATATCATCTCGAATAATGCGATAAGCGTTTATAAGGTCGGAGTTAATGTCACTAATATAAATTTCTTTCAAATCGTATTTTTTAAGAACATCAAACAAAACAGCACCGCCTCCAACAAACGGCTCGGCATACTTTGTAATGTTTCCTTGAGCAAAGGGGTAATAACGCTCAATTTCTTTAAGAAGTTGTGTTTTTCCACCCGCCCATTTTAAAAAAGGTTTAGCGTTCTTTTCGTTAGTGCGATTATACCGCTTCCTACGAGCATCTTCGGGTTTTTGGGCATCAATGGGTATAATCCACATGTTTCCAAGTGTTGCAGCGTTAGTTATGCGGTTTTCTTTACACAAGGTCAAAACTCTTCTATGAGAAATCTCCCACTTTTTAGCCGCATCGCTTGCAGTCATATATGCAAACATTTTAACTCACATCCTTATGTGTATAATTATATTCCAAAACTGGAATAAAAGCAATATTGTTTTTTACAAAATAAAACGAGACTCTATATTATAAAGAGTCTCGTTTAGTTTTTTATTTTTCTAAAAACTCGCAGAGTTCGGCGAGGGTTCCTTTTTTCGTTTCAGGCGATTCGCCTTCTTCTATAAGACAGTCGGTTACAAGGTAGGTGTCCATTCCTATTTGCTGTGCCGCCCAGATATCCTCTTTGGTGTTGTTGCCAACCATAAGACATTTTTGGGGGTCAAGCCCTAACTTTTCGCAAATTTCCGTATAATACTTTGGGTTTGGTTTGCAGTAGCGGGAATTATCATAGTCGGTAACAAGGTCGAACTGCTCGGGCGAAAGGTTGCCCCAAGAGAGCCGAGCCTCGATAGCAACGTCGGGGAAAAGGGGGTTTGTTGCAACAACAACCTTTTCGGCGTTTGCCCTTGCAAGTTCAACCGCCCGTTTTGAAAGAGGGGTTGGCTGTGTAAAGGCTTTCGCCTTGTGAAAATCGGCCTTATAAAAGGCGTCAAAGGTTGGAATTTGGCTGTAAACATCTTGACCGAAAATATCGGAAAAAACCGCCCAGAAACGCTCGGAATTAGGTTTTGTGCCGTCGTTTCTGACCATAGCCTCTACCCCTTTCCACATAGCAGGGATAAGGTTGTCTTTAGTATATCCAAAGTGAGCCGTAGCCTTAATTAAAAGACCGAAATAGCCCCTTGTGAACTCGTCATTATCCATTGGAATGAGCGTTCCGTCCATATCGAAAAGAATCGCCTGATATTTCATAAAATCACCTTAATTTTTTTACAAAGAAGTAAACCGTGCGATTTATAATTGCAGAAGCAAAAAGGGTTACCGAAAACTCTACCAAAAAGTT